>JAGXRS010000065.1 GCA_018335615.1 Hydrogenophaga sp.
GGGCTCGGCGGTACACGGCGTCGCAGCCGGCTGGAGCCCGTATTTCGCCGGCCGTTTTGCCGGTCAGCCCTTCAAGTCGGTCGCGCTGCGCTTCACCGACAGCCAGGGCGAGTCATTTGCACGCAAAGGTGAATTCGTGGCCACGGCCAACGGTGTCGAGGGCAGTCTGGTCTATGCGGCGGCTCAGCTGCTGCGCGAGGAGGTGGCGCGTCAAGGGCATGCCACCTTCGAGCTCGACCTGCTGCCCGACCGCAGTTCAGACCATGTGCTGGCCCAGGTGGCGCACCCCCGTGGCTCGCGAAGCCTCTCTGCGCACCTGAAAAGCCGCCTCGGTCTGGACGGCATCAAGATGGCGGTGCTCAACGAGCTGCTGGACAAAGCCGCGCTGCACGACCCAGTGCGCCTGGCTGGCGCCATCAAGGCCTTGCCGATCACGGTGGTGGCGGCGCGCCCGATCGACGAGGCCATCAGCTCGGCCGGTGGCGTGTGCTGGTCAGCGCTGGACCGACATCAGATGGTGCGGCGCCAGCCCGGCCTGTTCGTGGCCGGCGAAATGCTGGATTGGGAGGCACCCACTGGGGGCCACCTGCTCACCGCCTGCATGGCCAGCGGCGTGGCGGCGGGTGTCGGCGTGCTCGACTGGCTGCAAGCCGGACGGAGCGGGGTTTCAGCGTGAAGGGGAGGGCGTGGCGTTGAGGCTGCATCCGCGAGAAAGGCGGTGAGACCCAGTCCGATGGGCATGCCAATGCATGATCCAGACAATAAGGTGACGAGCCCCGACCCCGGCACTGGCTCCACAGTTAGGGCTGCTTGGTTCCCCACCTGACCCGGTTGGCCGCTTTACCATGCGGGAGGGCCCGTCACTCACCATTGTAGGCGATGCCAGAACGATCTTCGGCCGGTGCCGCCATGTCGCTGTATCGTTTTGTGCGGTGCGGTCGCATTGGCCTGTCTTTTTCCTGCCCCTTGCACCGGCCGTGACCGCGTCCCGGACCCGGCCGGGCGCTCTTGGGGCGCACCGTAGAATCGGCGCCATGTCCTATGTCGTTCTGGCTCGCAAGTACCGCCCGCGCAATTTCGCCGAAATGGTGGGGCAGGGCCATGTGGTCCAGGCCCTGAGCAATGCGCTGACGACGCAGCGGCTGCACCATGCGTACCTGTTCACCGGCACGCGCGGGGTGGGCAAGACGACGGTGTCGCGCATTCTGGCGAAATCGCTGAACTGTCTCGGCGCCGACGGGCAGGGCGGCATCACGGCCGAGCCCTGTGGCGTGTGCCAGGCATGCACCGACATCGATGCCGGGCGCTTTGTCGATTACACCGAGCTGGACGCGGCCTCGAACCGGGGTGTGGACGAGGTGCAGGCCTTGCTGGAGCAGGCGGTCTACAAACCGGTGCAGGGCCGCTTCAAGGTCTTCATGATCGACGAGGTGCACATGCTGACCAACACGGCGTTCAACGCCATGTTGAAGACGCTGGAGGAGCCGCCGGAGTACCTGAAGTTCGTTCTGGCCACCACCGACCCGCAAAAGGTGCCGGTGACGGTGCTCTCGCGTTGCCTGCAGTTCAACCTGCGGCCCATGGCACCCGAGACGGTGCTGGAGCACCTGCAACAGGTGCTGCAGTCAGAGCAGGTCAGCGCCGAGGTGCAGGCCTTGCGGCTGATCTCGCGTGCGGCCCGCGGATCGATGCGCGATGCGCTGTCGCTCACCGACCAGGCCATCGCGTTCGGCGGTGGACAGCTGCAGGAGGCCACCGTGCGCCAGATGCTGGGTGCCGTGGACCGGACCTATGTGCTGCGCCTGATCGACGCACTGGCCTGCAGCGACGGCGCCACCGTGGTCGACACCATTGACGCGCTGCGACTCAATGGCCTCAACGCCGCGTCCACCCTGGAAGAAATGACCGGCCTGCTGCAGCGCATGGCGGTGCTGCAGGCCGTGCCCGAGCGGGCCGCCCAGTCGGAGCTGGACGACCCCGACCTGGCCGAAATCGCGCGGCTGGCCCTCGCACTTCCGCCCGATGAAACGCAGCTGCTCTACAGCCTGTGCCTGCACGGGCGCGGCGAACTGGGTCTGGCGCCCGATGAGTACGCGGCGCTCACCATGGTGCTGCTGCGCCTATTGGCCTTCAAGCCGTCCTCAACGGTCGCGTTGGCCGAGGTGGAAAAAAAAACACTGAAATCCGGCCAGCTCAGCCCTGATACAACCGAAACGGCACCGGTTGAGGTGCTCCCAGCAACCCCACAAACCCCTGCCTCCGTGAGCGGGGGGCGCCCGTCGACCGCTGCTGTGGTGCCTGCTGCACGGGCCTCGTTCGCGCCGGGCCCGCCCGCGGCACCGGTTGCCAGGCCGGCACCTGAGGCAGCGCCAAGTCCTCAGGTGCTTGGTGCCGTCCCGGGCCCGATGGCTGTTGAGGCAGCAGAAGCGGACCTGCCGCCGTGGGAAGACGGCCCACAGAGCGAGAGCCGTGTGCTGGCCTCGCCGCTGCCCGAAGCGGATGAGCCCGGCCCGCGCTCTGCGCCCCGCACACGCGACCCGGCACCGGCCGAGGTTTCGCTCACGCCGCCGGCCCCGCCGTCCAGCCCCGAGGGCGACTTCTGGTTCGATGCGGTCATGCAGTTGGTGCGGGCCGAAACCATCGCCGCCCTGGTGCGCGAGCTGGCGCTGCAGTCCCAACTGGTGGCCCGCGACGGCGGGCAGTGGGTGCTGCGCGTCGAGCGCAGCACCATCAACCAGCCCAGCGCTCGCGAGCGCCTCACCACCGCCCTGGGTACGCTGGGCCACGAGGTGCGTCTGGTGGTTGAGGTGGGGGCTGTCTCCGACACCCCCGCCCTGCGCGTGGCGGCCGAGGCGGCGCGCCGCCAGCGCGAGGCCGAGGCACAAATCATGGGCGATCCGTTCGTGCAGGCGATGATGCGCGACTTTGGCGGCAAAATCGTGCCCGGGTCGATCAAGGCCGTGCAGGCCTGAATCGCATTGCAGTTCTCTCATCCATTACCGACATCACAAGGAACCCCATGTTCAACAAAGGACAACTCGCCGGCCTCATGAAACAGGCCCAGGCCATGCAGGACAACCTGAAGAAGGCTCAGGACGAACTGGCGTTCATCGAGGTCACCGGCGAGTCCGGCGCTGGCCTGGTGAAAGTGGTGATGACCTGCAAGCACGACGTCAAGCGCGTCACCATCGATCCCAGCCTGCTCGCCGACGACAAGGACATGCTGGAAGACCTGGTGGCCGCCGCATTCAACGCCGCTGTGCGCAAGGCAGAGGAAACCTCCCAGGAGAAGATGGGCAAGATCACCGCCGGCATGCCCGGCCTTCCGGGTGGCATGAAGTTCCCCTTCTGACGTCCGCTGCCCACGCGCATGGCCGACACCCACTCGCTTGAACGGCTGGTGCAGGCTCTGCGCCGCCTGCCGGGCGTGGGCGTGAAATCGGCGCAGCGCATGGCCTTTCACCTGTTGCAGCATGATCGGCAGGGTGCCCTGCAGCTGGCGCAGGCGCTGCAGCACGCTGCGGAGCATGTGCAGCACTGCGCGCTGTGCCATACGTTCACGGAAAACGAGGTTTGCCCGACCTGCCTGGATCCACGACGGGACCGCACGCAGCTGTGCGTGGTGGAGAACCCTGCCGATCAGGCGGCCATGGAACGCACGGGCGCCTACAAGGGCCTGTATTTCGTGCTCATGGGCAAACTCAGCCCGCTCGACGGCGTGGGCCCGCGCGACATTGGCTTGCAAAAACTCTTTGACCGGGTGGATGCGCTACCCACGACCGAAGCGGCCGAAGCCGGGCAGGCGCCTGTCGACGTGCCTGTGCGGGAGGTGATCCTCGCCACGAATTTCACGGCCGAGGGCGAGACCACGGCCCATGTCATCGCACAGGCGCTCAAGGGACGCGGCGTGCAGGTGACGCGGCTGGCGCGCGGCGTGCCGGTCGGCAGCGAACTGGAGTACGTGGACCTGGGCACCATTGCCCATGCCCTGGTCGACCGGCGCTGAGGCGCCACGCCCCCTGTGTTGAAAGAGGCCATGGAAGGGGCGGGACTCAACCTGGACTATGGGCCGATCTGTTTGCCTGACGATCCACCAGGTTTCGGCAAGTGCTTCCTGAGGCCTTCTGGCTGCTGACAACGACTGCTTTCTTCTCTTGGTGGAAACCCGCTCGGGAATGGTCCCGATGTGGACGTGATGGCCTTCCCGTAGCCTTGGCAGCTGACAAAAACAGGTGGTCAAGGGATATGTCCAAGTGGGATCGACGAGATTGGTGCCGGCTGTGTGCAGCGGCCTGGGTGGGCAGCGTGCTATCGACCTCGCACGCCCAGCGGCTGCCCGGCAACCTGGCACGCCCCCGCAGCGGCACGGTGGTGGTGGCCGTCGACAACCGGTCTTCTTTCTGCTACTTGCCGCTGACGATTGCCGATCGGCTGGGCTACTTCGCTGCCGAAGGGGTGGACGTGCAGCTGCGCGAGTTCGCCGATGTGGCGCAGTCGGTGCAGGCGGTGCGCGCGGGTGCGGCGCAGCTGTATTCCGGCCCCTACAGCAGCACCATCGCCCTGCAGGCGCGCGGGCACATGTTCCAGTCGATCGTGCTGCAGGGTCGGGCACCGCAGATCGTGCTGGGCGTTTCCCTGAAAACCATGCCGCACTACCGCGAGTTGCGCGATCTGCGCGGCAAGCGGGTCGGGGTCACCGCCCTGGGCTCGGGGTCGCACCGCACCGCCCGGCTGTTGCTGGCCAAAGCCGGCATTCTGGCCCATGAGGTCCAGTACCTGAGCCTGCCCAATGCCTCCGCGGCAATGGCCGCCTGCCGGGCCGGACAGATTGAGGCGATTTGCTACACCGACCCGGTGATCACCGCGCTGGAGCAGGGCGCCGACGTGCGCGTGGTGGCCGACACCCGCACGGTGCAAGGCAATGCCGAGGTGTTCGGCGGGCCCATGCCAGCCGGCTGCCTGATCGCGCCCGACGAATTCTTGAGCACACAGCCCCGGCGAAGCCAGGCCGTGGCCGATGCCATCGTGCATGCCTTGAAGTGGCTGCAAACCGCCGGACCTTCCGACCTCATCAAGACTGTGCCGGAGCCTTACTTTGCTGGCGACCGTGCCCTGTACCTGGCCGCGTTCAGTCGGGTACGAGAAGCCTGGGCGACCGACGGCCTGATGCCAGCGGACGGGCCGTCCACCGCGGTGCGCACGCTGAGCCGCCTCGACGAAGGCGCCGCCCTGCAGCGTGTCGACCTGGCGCGCACCTACACCAATGAATTCGCCAGGCGCTCCAAGGCAAAATTTCGAGCCTGAGGGTTCGGTATGCTGTGCCCGTTCCGGTCAAGGACTTTGGACCGGTTTGGCGGTGGAGGCGACCCGTGTTCCGTTCTTCGGGTTGGTGGCCTGCCCGGGCCGTTTTGCTGCCGTTTTGACGGGCGGGCGGGACGCGACCGCTTTCACCGGCGGCGCCTTGCGGGCCGTGGCTGGGGCCGGTGCCAGCTTGCGGCGTTGAACGCCAGCCGAGCTGCTGCTGGCGGCGCTGCGGGGCAGCATGAGCACCACCGACTGGCCGGGCTTGAGCGCGGCGTTTGCCGCCAGCTGGTTCCAGCCCGCCACGCTCGCCGGGCTCACGCCGTAGCGGCCGGCCAGCCGGGCGACGTTTTCACCTTTGCGCGCCTTCACCACGGTGCGGCGCAGGATCACCTCGGCCTGCAGGCTCAGGTGCCCGTTGTCGGCCAGCTGGATGGGCACGTCGCCATCGTGCCGCCCGTTGCGGGGCACCAGCAGGCTGGAGCCGGCGCGCACCAGCATGCGCGGCGGGATGTGGTTGACGCTGCGCAGTTCGCTCTCCGTCATGCCCGCACGCTCGGCGGCCTGCGCCACGGTCATCGTGGTGGGCACCAGCCAGGCGGTCCAGCTCGCCAGCGGCCCGGTGTGGGTCTTCAGGTTGCGCTCGAAAATGCCGGCGTTGTCCCAGGGCAGCAGGATGTTGGGCATGCCGGCGGCCATCACCACCGGGTGCTTCAGTGACGGGTTGAGGGCCCGGAAGTCCTTCTCGCTCACCTCCGACAGGCGCGCGATCACCGCCACGTCCATGTCACGGTCAAGCGTGACGGTGTCGAAGAACGGGTGGTTGCCGATCAGGGGCAGCTGGGCCCGGAACGCCTGCGGGTTGGCGATGATGTTCTCCACCGCCTGCAGCTTGGGCACGTACATGCGCGTTTCCATCGGCATGGTGAGGTCGGTGTACCCGGTGGGCAGTCCCTCACGCTGGTTGCGGGTGATGGCGCGGTTCACATTACCCTGGCCCCAGTTGTAGGCCGCCAGCGCCAGGTGCCAGTCGCCGAAGCGCGCGTGCAGCTGCTCCAGATAGTCCAGTGCGGCGCGGGTGGAGGCGAGCACGTCGCGCCGGTCATCGCGGAAGATGTTCTGCTTGAGATCGAACGACTCGCCGGTGGCGGGCATGAACTGCCAGATGCCGGCTGCGCGTGCGCTGGAAACCGCTTGCGGATTGAAGGCGCTCTCGATGAAGGGCAGCAGCGCCAGTTCCATCGGCAGATTGCGGCGTTCGATTTCCTCGACGATGTGGAACAGGTAGCGCGCGGAGCGCTCCGTCATGCGCGTGATGTAGTCGGGCCGGCTGGCGTACCACTGCTCGCGGTCGCGCACCAGGTCGGTGTCGAGGTCGGGCATCGACAGGCCGCGGCGGATACGGTCCCACAGGTCGGTGGGTGCCGCCAGCGTGACGACGGCCGGCAGGCTGGTGCTGGACGTGGTGATGGTGCTCAGCGGCCCGCTGGGAATGATGGGTGACAGCGGCTGAACGGCGGCGTTCGCGCGGCTTGCCTCGGCCATGGGCGCGGGCAGGGCGCCGGAATTGCTGGCATCCGGTGCCACCGTCGCGCAGGCGCCCAGCACCAGCGTCCAGGCAATCAGCAGGGCGCCCAGACCCCCGCGACGCGCAGGGGTGGCCGGGCGGATGGGCGCTGGGTGGGGAAGGGGTATGCAGGGAAGCGCGGATGTGCAGAGGGGAGAAGAAAGGGTCATCGGAACACGTTTTTCCATTCGCGCAAGGTGGCGAAAACGCCCACCTCGTCGGTGGCGGCAAGGGGGTCTCGCGCGTGCGCTGCCTGGCGCACGGCGTCTTCGCGTGAGCGAAGAAAAGGGTTGATTTTTTTCTCGAGTCCAATGGAGCTCGGCAGGGTCGGCAGGTTCCGTTCCCGCAACGCTTCGCAGTGCGCCCGGTGGCGTTGCAGGTCGGCATTCATCGGCTCGACCGCCAGCGCAAAGCGCAGGTTGGACAGCGTGTACTCGTGCGTGCAGCAGACACGCGTGTCATCGGGCAGGGCGGCCAGACGCGCCAGCGACGCATGCATGTGCGCTGGCGTGCCCTCGAACAGACGACCACAGCCACCGGAAAACAGCGTGTCGCCGCAGAACAGCAGCGGCGCGCCGTCCAGCGCGGGGAGGAAATACGCGATGTGTCCCGCTGTGTGCCCCGGAACCTTGATGACCTGAAACGACAGGCCCATCACCTCCACCGTGTCACCATGGTCCACCCGCTGCAGCGGTTCGGGCATGGGCTCGACCGTGGGGCCAATCACCCGTGCCCCGGAGGCTTCGCGCAGTGCGGCCACGCCGCCGGTGTGGTCGGCGTGGTGGTGGGTGATGAGGATGGTGTCGAGCACAAGCCCGTGCTGCATGAGCCAGCCTTGTACGCCCGCAGCTTCGCCAGGGTCGACCACCAAGGCCCGCTGGCCGTCGTGCAAGGTCCAGATGTAGTTGTCGGCGAAGGCCGCCAGGGGGTGAATTTGCATGGGCGAACTCGGGTGTTGCGGCCCCCACCCCGGCGCGACAGGAGGGCGGCTTGTGGCGCAGGGGCCATCAGATCTTGAATCAGGCCTTGAGTATCGCAGACAGGGTGGGCGGCACACGCCTTTCGCGCGTGCAAGCCCAGCCGGAACCCGTGGCCGCAAGTTCTCGATATACTGATTTTTGCTCACGGGTGCCCCGCAGCTGCAGGGTGTGCTGCCCCTTTTTCTTTGCACCGCGCGAGCGGAGACCGCCCGAATTGAAGCCCGACCCCTCATCGGCCCAGACCGCCCTCGGACTCACCGCCTGGCTGGAGACGCCCCCCGGGCAGTACCTGCTGGGGTGGGAACGCGTGCAGTTCGACTTGGCGGTGGCCGATGTGTTCGGTTACCACGCGTTGCAGCTGGGCCTGCCCGAGCTGGACACGCTCAGCAGCAACCGCATGCCGCACCGCTGGCTGGCGCTGCCGGAGGAAATGCTGCCGGTTGCCGATCTCCCCCTGGGGCTGTTCAGCCATGAAGGAGTGCAGCACATCGACAGCGAAGGGCCGGTCTCCGGCACCAGCGACCGCGCTGGCGTCCCGAAGGTGGCGCTGGTCACCGATGCGGCGGCACTGCCCTTCCCGGCGGCCAGCCTGGACCTGGTGGTGCTGCCCCACACCCTGGAGCTCAGCGCCGACCCGCACCACGTGCTGCGGGAGGTGGAGCGCGTACTGGTGCCCGATGGCCGGGTGGTGATCTCTGGCCTGAATCCGGCCAGTTTGTGGGGGCTGCGCCAGGGGCAGGGGCGCCTGCGCGCGATGCTGGGCCTGGCGCCCGATGACGGGACCCATCTGTACTTGCCGGACGCTGGCGCGTTCATCGGTCCCTGGCGGCTGCGCGACTGGCTGCAGCTGCTGAGTTTTGAAGTAGAGTCGGACCGCTATGGCTGCTACCGGCCTGCGGTGCGTTCCGACAAATGGTTGCAGCGCACCGCCTGGATGGACCGCGCGGGCGCCCGCTGGTGGCCGATTCTCGGCGCGGTCTATTTCGTGGTCGCCGTCAAACGCGTGCAAGGCATGCGCCTGCTCGGCCCTTCGTGGAAGCCGCGCCGCTCCCTGGCCACCGCGCCCGTTGCCGTGGCCAACCGCCGCTGAGCGAACGGGCCTGTCGCACCAGCGCCCCGGGCCGCCGGGGCTTCTCTTTTTTCTGTTCTTTCCGCTCTGGAGTCTCTTCCTTGAACCATGTCGTGATCTACACCGACGGCGCCTGCAAAGGCAACCCGGGCCCCGGGGGGTGGGGCGTCTACCTGAAGGCCGGGGGGCATCAAAAGGAACTGTGGGGCGGCGAACGCGTGACCACCAACAACCGCATGGAGCTCACCGCCGTGATCGAGGCACTGGCCGCGCTGAAGCGGCCGTGCCAGGTATCGCTCTACCTCGACAGCGAGTACGTGCGCAAAGGCATCACCGAGTGGATACACGGCTGGAAAGCCAAGGGCTGGAAGACCGCGGCCAAGCAGCCGGTGAAGAACGCCGACCTCTGGCAGAAGCTCGACCAGATCGTGCACGGTGGCATTCACAAGATTGAATGGCACTGGGTGCGTGGCCACGCCGGCGATCCCGGGAACGAGCGTGCTGATGCGCTGGCCAATCGCGGTGTGCCACTGTGAAGCGCCACAGCTGACAGCGGGATGCGCAGCGGGCTGCACAAGCTGCAGCGGTCGGGAAGGGCGATTGAACTTCAGGCCACGACCCGGTCTCATGGCTGTTACATTGTTTCGGATTGGGCACCGAGCAGGCCCTGCACAAACGTCATTCCCCTCTTCGGTTGCCCGTCAGCATGACAAAAAAGACGCTTTATCTGGTCGTGGCCGTTGCCGGCCTCGCTTTGGCTTCGGCCGGTGCCTGGTGGGTTCAGAACCGCACGCCGACGGTGGGCGAAGGCGCCGCGGCACCCGCAGGGGCCGGCCCGGGTGCACGACCGCCGGGCGGACCGGGTGGCGGGGGAACGCCGGGCGTGGAGGTGGCGAAGGTGCAAGCGCTTCGCCTGCAGGACGACGCCATCGCCGTGGGTACCCTGCGCTCGCGCCAGAGCGTCACCCTGCGGCCCGAGGTGAGCGGGCGCATCTCGCAGATCGCCTTCCAGGAGGGCGCCCAGGTGCGACGCGGGCAGCTGCTGGTGCAGCTCGACGATGTGCTGCAGCGGGCCGAACTCAGCCAGGCCCAGGCCCAGCTGTCGGTGGCCCGCGCCAACCTCCAGCGCAACCAGGAACTGGTGGCCGCCAATTTCGTGGCCCGGCGTGTGCTGGAGGAGAGCGAGGCCAGCCTGCAAGTGGCCGAAGCCCAGGTGGCGCTGGCCCAGGCACGTTTGCAGCGCATGCGCATCACGGCGCCTTTTGACGGCACGGTGGGGCTGCGCAGCATCAACCTGGGCGAGTACGTGAAGGACGGCGCCGATCTGGTGAACCTGGAAGACACCTCGGCCCTCACGGTTGACTTTCGCCTGCCCGAGCGTTACCAGACGCGCATTGCCGCCGGCCAGCCGGTGCAGGTGCAGCTGGACGCCTTGCCGGGTCAGACCTTTGCCGCCCGCGTGCAGGCGGTGGACCCGCTGCTGGACGCCAACGACCGATCGGTGTCGGTTCGTGCTGTCCTGCCACCGGCGCCGGGTGGCCAGCTGCGGCCGGGCATGTTTGCCCGGGTGCTCACCGTTTTCTCGGTGGACGAGGCGGCCCTGGTGGTGCCGGAAGAGGCGCTCGTACCACAAGGAGGCAAGCAGTTTGTCTTCCGTCTGGAGAGCGAAGGCGAGGGCGACGCCGTGAAGCTGGTGTCGCGACGCACCGAGGTGCAGATCGGCGTGCGCCAGGGCGCGCAGGTCCAGATCACCAAGGGGCTGCAAGAGGGTGACACCGTGGTGGTGGCGGGCCAGCAGCGCCTGCAACGCGACGGCACGCCGGTGCGGGTGGTGGACATGTCGCGCCCCCCGGGCGGGGCTTCGCGCCCCGTAGGTGCTGCACCGGACGCCGCTGGTGGCTCACCTCTGGGTGCTGCACCGCGCCCGGGTGCACCGGCCGCTGCCGCCGCAACCAATTGACGGCCGCCGTCTGACCCAACGGAGCACGGTCCCCATGCAACTGCCCGAAATTTCGATCCGCCGTCCGGTCTTTGCCACCGTGTTGTCGCTGCTGATCCTGCTGGTGGGCTGGGTCTCGTTCAACGGCCTCACGGTGCGCGAGTACCCCA
>JAGXRS010000066.1 GCA_018335615.1 Hydrogenophaga sp.
CCGGCTTGCACACCTGCGCCGATCTCGATGAGAAACATGACAGCGTTGACGATCAGCGCAATCCAGAGAATCTTTCGGTAGCGCGGGAGATTGACGAGGGTCTCGGGTTTGGGGGTTTCGTGGTCACAGCAATGGGCAGACATGGTTTTTCCTTTCGATGCCTGCATTGGAAACCCTGGAGTCGCTACAGTGTCAATCACTTTTCAAACAAGGGTTTGACCATGCAGATCAAGGAACTGGCCCGTGCGACGGGCGTGGACGTGGAAACCATCCGCTACTACGAAAAGCAGGGCTTGCTGCCCGAGCCGGCGCGGCGAGACAACGGCTACCGCGACTACGCCCCCGCCCACCTGGAGCGCCTGTCGTTCATCCGCCACTGCCGCGCCCTGGACATGCCCCTGGCCGATGTGAACCGGCTTCTCGTTTTCGTGGATGCACCTGACGACCAGTGCGCAGAGGTGGACCTACTGGTGGATGTTCAGCTGGCTCGCGTACGGGCGCGTCTCGAGAGCATGAAGGCGCTGGAGAAGCAGTTGCTTCAGCTGCGAGCGCGTTGCGCTGGAACGCATGCAGGTCACTGCGGCATTCTGGATGAGCTGGTGTCAGCCGCGAACGGTGAGGCTTGCGCGTGCCATCCAGGATCAACCCGAGTTAATGACCGGTCAGCGCTGTAGACCGCTCATCGCCATCTCATACTGAGCGGCTGCGCCGGGCAGTGTCCTCGCACCTATCCAGCTTCGGCAAGTGTCCGAGAACAGCCTTGAGCGGATGCTCGCGTCGCTAGAGGCGGTGCCGGCCGACGGCCTCTGGAACGCCGTTTGCCGCATAACCGGCAAGGAGACAACGCCATGACACGACCTTCCAGCGATCAACCGGCCTGCGCGGCCGACCGTGAACCGTCCCAGGCGGCGGCGCCCATCTCACCGGGCGATGAAGCGCCCCCCGGCACGCCAGGCACCGGCGAAACGGTGTGTCGTGGCTGCGGTGGCAGCGGACGAAAAGATGGGGCAACCTGTCCGGAGTGCGACGGCACCGGACTGGTCACAGTCGGCATCGGTGGCGCTTAACGGCGCACTGGTGTCCCCACGACAGGCTACGGGTGCTAGCGGTCTGGCATCCGACGGGTCGGGCGCCGCCCTCGATCCCTGGGTGCGGAGCAATGGGCGTGAGAGCCAGCCAATGGATACGATGGCATTTGAGAGCTGAAGGTCCGGTTTTCAGAACACAGAGGAACAGCTGCTTTGGTCGAGAGCATCAGCACATCCAAGACCCGAGCGGGCATTCCCGGCACTTGACCAGTGATCACCTGCCGAGCGACCGGTTCAGTGAGCACCGGCCACTGGCCCTCCTGGCTGCGGTAAAGCCGGCTTCAGTACCGCGAAAGAGCCCAGTCTCAGAAATCGAGCGACAGCATCCAGCCTAGAACAGCCGCTCACCACAATAATTTCCATCGGCCCATCATTGCGCGTTCCACGCCGCAACCCATCCAAGTCGGATGGTGACCACAACCTCCGCCCTCATCCCCCGCATCGTCCATACCCCGCTGGATCAGCCATCGAATCCAGCATCGAACACGCCTCAGCTGCGCCCTACAGTGACTCCACGGTGTTCAAAGTCCTGGCGCGCGATGCACCAGTTCACTGCACCTAACCGGGAGCACAACCATGGCCGCATCAGCGTCGACAACTTGCAGAGTGCCATTTCGGCAACGGATCATGCGCCCCTGCGTTTGTGTGGCGCCACAAGCATCTCGTGGGATAGGCGGCCAGCCCTGGCTTAAACAGCCACACTACTCCTCCCTCCGCCAGGGCTGACCCTTCAGGAGCAGACCCTTCAGGAGCAGACCATGGATGCAACAACGCTTCTGTCCCTGCTGCTAGCCTGCGCCCCTGAGGTACACCCCGAAACAGCGACGGCCCTGGTACGAGTGGAAAGCAACTTCAACCCCTGGGCCATCGGCGTCGTCGGTGGCGCGCTGCCCCGGCAGCCACGCCACCACGCCGAGGCGCTTGCCGCCGTGCGCACGCTGCAGGACGCCGGGCGCAACTTCAGCGTCGGGCTGGCGCAGATCAATGTGGGCAACTGGGCACGCCTGGGCTTGACCGCGTCATCGGCCTTCGAACCCTGCCGCAACCTGGCTGCCATGCAGCGCGTACTGACCGAGTGTTTCGACCGCGCCCGTCGCGCTCCTGCAGCACCCAACGAACAGCAGGCCTTGCGTCGCGCCCTCTCCTGCTACTACAGCGGCAATTTCTCGACCGGCTTTCGTCATGGCTATGTGCGCAAGGTCGTGCTGGCCGCGCAGTCACCGTCCCGTTTTGTTCCACCCCACCCCTGAAGGAGAAATGCCATGAAACCCGTCCAGTCTTTCCTGCGTCAGTCTCGCCGTCTGGCCCTGCTGGCACCCTGGTGCATGGCCCCGGCCGCCATGGCCCAGGGCTTCGAGAAGGTCAACACCACGGTCACCAACGTCAACACCATCCTGGTGACGATCTCGATTGCCGTGGTGACGATCGCGATCATCTGGGCCGGCTTCAAGATGATCTTTCAGGGCGCGCGCCTGGCCGATGTGGCCAACGTGCTGATCGGCGGCACGCTCATTGGTGGCGCGGCGGCCTTTGCCAGCTTCATCGTGACCTGAAGCGCAAAGCGCCTGACACTCTGGAGTGGCACCGTGCAAGCCGAAGCCATCTACAAAGGCGCCACCCGGCCCGCGATGAAGCTGGGCATTCCGCTGGTGCCACTCGTGGTGCTGTTTGGCAGCGGCATGCTGCTGATCCTCTGGGGCGGCGTCTTGCTCAGCTGGTGGGTCGCCGCGGGCGTTCTGCTCGCCATCGCGCCCGTGCTGCTCTGGATGCGCTGGGTCACGGCGCAAGACGACCAGCGCTTTCGCCAGGTGTTCATCGCCCTGAAGCTGCGCCACCACGACCGCAACCGCCGCTTCTGGCGCGCGCGCAGCTACTCCCCCACCCTGTTTCGAGGAGCCCGCGATGTTTGGCATGTTTGAGCCGGCACGCCCGGCACCGGGGCAGCCGCCCCAGCTGAAACAAAGTAAGCGACAAGACCCGCGCGCCCTGCCCCATTACTGGACACAGGCCTTGCGCGACAACCCGCTGGCGCGCTTCGTGCCGTTCTCTTCCCTGGTGTCCGAGCACGACGTGATCACACGGGGCGGCGACTACCTGCGGGTCTGGCGCCTGGAGGGCGTGCCCTTCGAATGTGCGGACGAGCATGTGATTCGCGAACGGCACGAGGCGATGTGCAGCCTGTTGCGCAACCTCTCGGGCGGGCAGTGGGCGGTCTGGAGCCACCGCGTGCACCGCGCGGTGCACGACACGCTGCAGCACCCTGCACAACCCGGCTTTGCCCGCGATCTGTCACAGGCCTACCAGGCGCGGCTGGGCCGGCGCGCCATGATGAGCAACGAGCTGTACCTCACCCTGGTCTACCGGCCCAACACCTCGCGCATCAGCCGGGTGCTGCAGCCACGCAAACGGTCGCTGGCCGCCATCGCGCAGGCCCAGGCGGACGCGCTGCGGGTGATGGAGGAGCGCTCGACTTTCGTCGAGCGCGTGCTGCGCGGTTTTGCACCGCAGCGCCTGGGCGTGCGGCTGCAGGGCGCGCGGCGCTATTCCGAAGTCGCCGAGTTCCTGGGTTTTCTGGTCAACGGGTCGTGGAAACCGGTGCCGCTGGCGGCCGGCCCGCTCTACCGCACCCTGCCCCACACGCGGCTGAGCTTTGGGGGTGACAAGCTGGAGCTGCGACACGGCGATCAGCGCCGATGCGCGGCGCTGGTGGATATCAAGGAATACGCCGATGCCGTGGAGCCGGGCATTCTGAACGCCCTGCTGTATGAGCCGAGCGAGTTCATCGAGACCCAGAGTTTTTCGGTGCTACCGCGCCGCGAAGCGATGCGGGCGCTCGAGCTGCAGCGCGACCAGCTGATCGCCAGCGACGACGTGGTGGCCAGCCAGATCGCCGACATGGACACGGCACTCGATGAACTGGGCGACGGCCAGTTCTGCATGGGCGAGTACCACTACAGCCTGGTGGTGTTCGGCCAGCCGGGTGAGAACAGCCTGAGCGACGCTGGGCGCAAGGCCGCCCAGGCCATGGGCGCGGTGGGCGAGGCGTCGAGCCTGCAGCTGGCACCGGTCGATCTGGTGGCCGATGCGGCCTGGTTTGCCCAGTGGCCGGGCAACTGGGCCTGGCGCCCACGCGAGGCCAAGCTCTCATCGCGCGCCTTTGCCGCGCTGGCCAGCGCGCACAACTTTGCACGCGGCAAGCGCGACGGCAACCCCTGGGGCGAGGCGCTGGCCCTGCTGCACACGCCGTCGGGCCAGCCGTTCTACCTGAACCTGCACAGCAGCCCGCCGGGCGAAGACTGCCGGGACCAGAAGCTGCCGGGCAACACCCTCATCATCGGCTCCACCGGCGTGGGCAAGACCACGCTGGAGATGTTCCTGCTCACGCTCACACGCAAGTGGCACCCGGCGCCGCGCCTGGTGCTGTTCGACCTGGACCGGGGGTGCGAGATCGCCATCCGCGCGCTCAACGGCCGCTACTTCACGCTGGAAGCGGGCAAGCCCACCCAGCTGAACCCGCTGCAACGCGACCCGACTCCGGCGCGCGTGCAGTTCTGGGAGCAGCTGATCCGCCTGTGTGTGGCCACGCCCACCCTGCCCCTGCTGCCCGCCGACGAGCGGGCCATTGCAGACGCGGTGCGCACCGTGGCGGGCATGCCGCAGGGCCTGCGCCGCTTCTCCACCGTGCGGCAAAACCTGCCCAAGGCCGGCCACAACAGCCTGTACGAGCGGCTGGGGCGCTGGTGCGAGGGCGGCGCGCTGGGCTGGGTGTTCGACCAGGCCAGCGACCAACTGATGGATCTGGACGCCGAATCGGTGATTGCGTTCGACACCACCGAGTTTCTGGACCTGCCCGAGGTGCGCACGCCGGTGATGCTGTACCTGCTGCAGGTGATGGAAGAGCTGATCGACGGGCAGCGCCTGATCTATGTGATTTCCGAATTCTGGAAGGCGCTGGACCACGCCATCTTCAGTGACTTTGCCAAGCAGAAGCAGAAGACGATCCGCAAGCAGAACGGCCTGGGCATCTTCGACACCCAGAGCCCGTCGGACGTGCTGCGCCACCCGATCGGGCGGACGATGGTCGAACAAAGCGTGACCAAGATCTTCCTGGCCAACCCCGAAGCGGTGCGCGAGGAGTACGTCGAGGGCTTTGGCCTGAGCGAGGCCGAATACGAGATCGTGCGCGGCCTGGGCGCGCAAGGGGGTCGGCGCTTCCTGGTCAAGCAGGGCCACACCAGCGCGCTGTGCGAACTCGACCTCGGCGGCCTGGACGACTTCATCACCGTGCTCTCCGCCACCACCGACAACGTCGCCCTGCTCGACGTGCTGCGTGAGCGGCACGACGACGATCCCGCGCAGTGGCTGCCTGCGCTGCAGCGGGAAGTCCGGGAAAGAAAACTTCGCACTATCAGGAGCGGCTCATGAAAACACTTGTTCGTCCTCTGGCGTTGATCGCCATAGCCATCACCACCAGCGTCGCCAGTGCCCAGTACGTCAAGGGCAACGAGGCGGTGCGCTTGATGCCGAATGGCACGACCGCAGTCGATGTGCCACCACTGCCACGGGTTTCTCTCGGGGCCCCCTGTCCGGCTGCAAAGCCGGGATGCGCTGCGGGTGGCTGGAAGATGCTGGAAAGCACCGATGGCTTGGTCGAATGCACAGAAGTGTTCGGCCGGCCCACGACCTGCCGCCCATCCACATTCGGGACCGAAAAGCGATCTCGCGTCTGGATCGTGAAGGTGAAAGGCACGTGGATGCAATGCGCCGAGCCAACCATCTCCAACCGCTGTGTGAGCTTGATGAAGCTCCCGGTGAGCGCTGTCCAGTAGCAGGGGTCGATCATGTTCACATGGGTTGGAGCACAGTTTGACGCGGTCCTCGACACCTACGTGATCGGGGTGGTGAACACACTGATGACGGCCATCGCCCCGATCGCGCTGACGGCCATGACGATCTGGGTGCTGCTTTACGGGTGGGCGGTGCTGAGGAACGAGGTATCCGAAACGGTGCCGGTCTTCCTGTGGAAGGTCGTCAAGATGGGTTTGATCCTGGCGTTTGCCCTGCAATCCGGTACCTACATCAGCCATGTGGCCGACACGGCGAATGCGCTCGCGACAGGGGTTGCCACCACCTTCCTGCCGACCGCAGCCGACCCCATGACGATGACCTCGCCCTATGCGGTGCTGGACACCTTCAACGACGGAGCGAGTCAACTTGTGCTCGACTTGATGAAGGAAATGGGCATCACCCGACTCGACCTGCTGTTCGCCGCCGCCGTCTGCTCGATTGGCAACGTGGTCTTCCTCTGTATTGCGCTGTTCGTGATCACCCTGGCAAAACTCTTCCTGACGTTCGTCATTGCCGTTGGGCCCCTGTTCATCCTGTGCCTGGCTTGGCGCCCAACCGCCCGCTTCTTCGACAGCTGGTTGTCCATGGTCCTCAACGCCGTGGTGTTGACCTGGTTTGCCTTCTTTGCCCTTGGGCTAAGCGCCTACATGGGCCATGCCGTGGTTCAGACCATACAGGTCAACGGTGGCTTTCTCGGGCCCACATTCAATGTGGTCGGCGAGAGCCTCAAGTACTGCGTGCTCATGATCCTGATGGCCATCCTGTGCTTCCAGGCGCCCAGCCTGGCATCGGCCCTCACCGGTGGTCCGGCGGTGCAGCAGGGCATCCAGATGATCCAGAACGCGCTGATGGTCTCCGGCCTTCGCTCCTCCTCCAAGGGCGCAGCGGCCCGGTCTGGTGGCGTCATCCGCGCCGGTGCCGGCTTGCCGTACGCCGCAGGTGCCGCCACCGCAGGCGCTGGCCGGCAGGCGCTTTCCATCGGGCGTCGCGGTTACCAGGTAGGCCGCGCCGCCGCCTACCGCCTGGCCGCGCTGCGCGGCCAGTCCTGACCACCTCACACCCCGGGAGTTCACCATGCGCCACGTTCGTCGAGCAGCCGTCGCCCTCCTTGTCACCGCCAGCGCCAGCCAGGCGCAGGCCGGCCCGCTGGCCGTCATCGATGTGGCCAATCTGGCGCAGGCGGTGCAGCAGGTGACGCACCACATCACCCAGATCCAACACCAGCTGCAACAGATCCAGCAGCTGCAGACCCAGATCGACAGCATGAACGGGCCACGAAACCTGGGCGATGTGCACCACAACCTGCTGTTGACGAACTACGTGCCGGCCCAGGCTTTTACGCACCTCAATGCCGTGGCCACCTCGGGCTACAACGCGCTGAGCGCCAGCGCCAAGGCCTTGCGCGACGCCGACATGAGCTACAACTGCCTGGACCTGGCCGGCGCTGAGCAGATCCGCTGCCAGGCGGCGCTGGCGCAGCCGTACCAGCACAAGGGTCTGCTGCAGGACGCCATGACGCGCGCCGCCGGGCGGCTGGGCCAGATACAGGCGCTGATGAACGAGGTCAACACCACCACCGACCAGAAGTCGGTGCTGGAGATGCAGGCCCGCCTGGGCGCCGAGAACGCCCTGCTGGCCCACGAAACCTCGCAGCTGCAGATGCTGCAGGCCATGGCCGACAGCGAGGAGCGCATCGCCCGCTCGCGCGACCGCGAACGCCAGTACGAAATGCTGAACCGCACCGGCAAGCTGGCCGATTTCCTGCCCTGAAACCCGCACCACCGGAGTCCCCCATGACCGACCACCTGAGACCAGGTCACGCCGCCGTATGGCCGGAATACGGCCTCGATGTTGAGGCTGAGGTTGCTGCTGACGCCCAGGCTGCCGCCACGTTCAATGCCGCATCTGACGCCCAGGCCAGCGCCTTCAGCACCAACCGCGACTGGGAAACCGACCGCACACTGTTGCTCGAACGATCCGAACGCCGGGCCTGGACGGTAGCCGTGGCGGGTCTGGCGCTGGGTTTTGTCGGCATCGCCGCGGTGTTCGTGCAGGGCCCGCTGCGCCGCGTGGTCGAGATCCCGATCGTGGTGGACCGCGTCACCGGCGAGACCACGATCCAGCAGCGCCTGAGCGAAGAAACCGTGCCGGCGCTCGATGCGCTGGACAAGCACAACCTGGCGAGCTTCGTCCGGGCGCGCGAGAGCTACAGCTGGATGTTCCTGCAGCGCGACTTCGACCAGGTGGCGCGCATGGCGGTGCCGACGGTGTTTGCCGACTACAACCGGCAGTTCGAGGGTGAAGCCGCGTTGCACAAGAAGCTGGGCGCCACGCAGGACTGGCGCATCCAGATCGTGGGCGTACAGCTCGAAGCGCCGGGACGTCGCGCCAACCAGCGCGAGGCCAGCGTCACCTACGACAAGGTCGTGCGCCAGACCGACCGCGCCGTGCCGGACATCACCACCCGCCATGTGGCCAGCCTCGTGTACCAGTACCAACCCAAGGTGCTGGCCAAGGAGGCCGACCGGCTGGAGAACCCGTTCGGCTTTGTCGTGACGGCCTACCGGTCCGACCCCGAGATCAACCCCTCAACCGCTGGAGGCCGCCCATGAACGCGCTGCGTGCTGCGGTGCTGCTTGGCCTGGGACTGGTTGGTCCGGTGTTGGGCAACTGGTCCGCTGGCCATGCCCTGGCCAACGAGCCGCAGCCCGATCCCCGGCTGCGCGAGGTGGTCTACGACCCGTCGGCGGTGGTCACGATTCCCGTCAAGCGCGGGGTGCTGGCGCTGCTGGTGCTGGATGCCGACGAGGCCATCACCGACGTGGCCACCGGCCTGGGCGCGGACTGCAGCAAGCTTGACGCCGTCTGGTGCGTGGCGGCCCAACCGGGTGGGCGGCATGTGTTTGTGAAGGCCAAGCGCGGGGCCAGCGCACCCAACAACCTGGCCGTGGTAACCAACCAGCGCGCGCACAGCTTTCGCCTGGAGGTACTGCCCGACGACGACCGCCAGCCACCGGTACACCGCCTGACGGTGAAGGCCCCGATGCGGGTGACTCCGCCCGCACAGCCGTCCCCGCTGGCGCAGGTGCTGACCGAACTCGCCGCCCTGCCCACACTGCCCACAGCACCTCCCACGGCGCAGCTGGTGGCCGAACGCTTGCAGGCCAGAACTGCGGTGCTGAACACACGGTACTCCATGGCCGAGGGTGCGGCATCACACGACATCGCACCGAGCCTCGTGTTCGATGACGGGCGCTTCACCTACCTGCGCATCGCCGGCCAGCGCGAACTGCCCGCCGTGTTCCAGGTACTGGCCGACGGCAGCGAGAGCCTGGTGAACACGCGCATGGAAGACGACCTGCTGGTGGTCGACCGCGTCAGCCGGCGCCTCGTGCTGCGCGCCGGCCAGGCGGTGGTGGGCATCTGGAACGACGCATTCGACCCCGACGGCATCGCACCCGTGGGCGCGACCACGGTGCCGGGCCTTCAGCGCGTCATCAAGGCGGAACCGCTGCCGCGTGCAGAACGCCATTCAGGAGGTGCCCCATGAACAAACCACGCATGAATGAACCGGACAGAAGCGCACCTGAACGGGACGAAACCCACGCCCCGTCCGAATCACCGCCACCGCCAGCACAAGCTCAAGCGCCCGAGCCCGACGAAGGCAACACGCTGCGGCCACTCGCGGGCGAAGCCGGCATTCCGCAGGTGGCCGAGCGGGCGCCCCTGGAATGGTCGCGCAAGGGCCTGTTGTCGACGGTGCTGATGGGGTGCATGGTGGTGGTGTTTGCGGGATTCTCGGTGCAGCGCTGTTCGGCCACCGACCCACCGACGACCGACACCTCACCCATGCGCGACCGGCCGCTGGCCGCCAGCAGCACGCCGCGCAAGCTCGACCTGACGCCGCCCACCACCCCGCGCGTGCCGGCCTTGCTGCCCGACCCGGCCGACGCCGAGCCGATCGGGGTGCAGCGCACGGGGCAGAACCCACCCACCGGCGAGAAGCCTGCGGG
>JAGXRS010000067.1 GCA_018335615.1 Hydrogenophaga sp.
TGGGCGGGTACGCGGCGTTTCGACAGGCTCAACGCGAACGGAGGGTGGCTCAACGCGAACGGAGGGTGGCTCAACGCGAACGGATGAGGGGTGCAATGCAAACGGAGGATGGACTCAACGCAAACGGGCCGTGGCTCAGCGCCCCAGCCGGTAGGGTTCTTCAAAGTCTAGGAAGTCGTGCTCGGCCAGCGCGCCCTGCACCCAGGCCTGCACGCCGGGCAGGGCGCACACGCGGTCCACGTAGGCGGCCAGATCGGCCGCCAGGGGCAGGGCGAAGGTTTTCAGGCGCATGCACACCGGGGCGAAGTAGGCGTCGGCGATGCTGAAGTTGCCGAAGAGCAGCGGGGCACTGCCGTCGGGCATGCGCTCGGGTTGCGCCGCCAGCAGTTCGCCCCACAGTCCGCACAGGCGGGCCATGTCGGCGCGCACGGCGGGCTGGTCGCGCCAGATCAGGCGGCCCACCTCGGGCAGCGAGGCTTCGATGTTCATGGGGCAGTGGCTGCGCAGGGCCGAAAAGCCGCTGTGCATTTCGGCGCAGACACTGCGGGCGCGGGCGCGCTGCTTCGCATCGGCCGGCCACAAGTGCTTTTCGGGAAAGCGCTCGGCCAGGTACTCCGCAATCGCCAGCGTGTCCCACACGGCAAAGCCGTCGTCCACCAGCACCGGCACCTTGCCCACCGGGTTCACGCCGCGCAGGCGCTTCTTGAAGGCGGAGCCGGTGTCGAACGAGTCGAAGCGCACCATCACCTCCTCGAAAGGGATGCCGGCTTGCGTCAGCAGCACCCAGGGGCGCATGGACCACGACGAATAATTCTTGTTGCCGATGTAGAGCTGCAAGGCCATGGGTTCTCCTGAAAAGTGGGTCCATGGTAGCGCCGCGCACCGCGGGGCTTTGATGCCCCGATGTCGGCGCGATGGATCCACCCTCAGGCGTATTTTTCGAGAATCTTGGTCGAGCGCTCGACCTCGCGCACCGTTTCCTCTTCGGACTGCGAGACCGACACCGCCTCCATCACCGAGCAGGCCATCATGCGGTAGAACGCCTTGTCCATGGCCTTGCGGGCGGCCGACATCTGCTGCGCCACATCTTCGCAGGGGCGGCCGCTCTCCACCATGTCGATCAGGCCGCGCACCTGGCCCTCGATGCGCTTGAGGCGGTTGACCACGTCGCGCTGGTGCTCGGCGCGGTAGACGCCGGCGCCGGTGGGGGCCGCCGCCGGCGCGTCGGGCTTGGGTTTTGCAGTGCTCGCTGGCATGGGAATTCCTTGAATGGTCGAATGGGTCCAGAGTGTGCCAAAAAACACCCGACGCGTTGGTGCCAGGGGTGACGCGGTCACGGGCTGCGGATCAGCGCCGCCCGGCGCCCCGCCGCAACGCCAGCAGGCGGCTGCGCCCGCCCTGGTCGCCCAGGTAAGTGGTGGCCACCGGCTCCAGCGCCGCGGGACGGATGCCCAGCGCCTCCAGGCCCGGCAGCTGCCCGCTGGCCACGTTGTCGGTGCGCATGGCGTCCAGGTTGTCGCGGCTCATCAGGGGCTCGCCGGGCATCAGCTCCATCACACCCGCCTGCAGCCGGCCCAGCGCCATGGGCAGCGGCAGCACGGTGCGCTGGCGGCTGCCCAGGCGCCCGGCGATGCGCACCAGTTCGGCCAGCGTGAACACCTGCGGCCCGGTGCATTCGATGGTCTGGCCGATGCTGCTGCGCGAGAACCGCGGGTCGTCCAGGCAGGCCACCACGGCGCGGGCCACGTCGTTCACCCACACCGGCTGGAAGCGGGCGCCCGCGCCGGCCAGTGGCATCACGGGCAGTTTGGCCTGCAGCTTCGCGAACAGGTTCAGGAAGCGGTCGCCGGCGCCGAAGATCACGCTGGGCCGCAGCACGGTGAGTTCCAGGCCGTGGCGCGCGCCGTCCTGCAGCACCGCCTCGCCGCGCGCCTTGCTGCGCTGGTAGCGCGAAGGGCCGTCGGCGCTGACGCCCAGCGCGCTCACATGCACCACCCGGCGCACGCCGGCCGCGGCACAGGCGCGCACCAGCTTCTGCGGCAGCTCGACATGGGTGCGTTCGAACGCGGCCTCGCTGCCATGCAGGATGGCAATGAGGTTGATCACCGCGTCGTGCCCGCGCAGCAGGGCGGTGAGCTGGGCCTCGTCGTGCACGTCGGCCTCTCGCACGAAGACGCGCGGCAGGTGCTGCACCAGGGCCGCGTTCGCCGCGCGGCGGGTCGGCACGGTGACGCGCCAGCCCAGGCGGTGCAGCTGTTCACAGACGTGGCGACCGACAAAGCCGGTGCCGCCCAGGACGAGGACGTGTTTCATGTGGTGGAGTGGCGCAAAAGGTTGAACAAGAGGCAAGAGCGGAGCCACCCGCATGATGCCTCAGCCCCCGCAGGCCCCGGTGGCCGCTTGGGTTCAGAAAGCTGGCGAGGCCACCCAGCCCCGGCCTGACCCCGCTCAGCGATCAAGGCTCAGCGATCAAGGCTCAGCGATCAAAGCTCAGGAATCAAGGCTCAGCACATCGGCCCCAGCGTTCAGGGCAGTTCGCGGTTGATCGTGGTCGGGTTGCCGCGCGGCCCCACCGTGCCCAGCCGCGCGCGCAGGGACTGCGGCTGGCCGGTGAGGATGGCGGCGTAGTTGGTGGTGTTGGCCAGCACCAGCTTCACATAGTCGCGCGTTTCCTCGAACGGGATGTTCTCGGCCCAGATCTCGGCCGGCAGCACCGGCCCGTTGCGCCAGGCGCGCGGGCGGCTGGGGCCGGCGTTGTAGGCCGCAGCGGCCAGCGGCATGGAGCCTTCAAAGTCGTCCAGCGCGAGCTTCAGGTAGGCCGTGCCGATGGCGATGTTGGTGTCGCGCTCGTTGATGTGGTGCGGCTGGAACCCCGTCAGGCCGATCTTGCGGGCGGTCCAGCTGGCGGTGGCCGGCATCACCTGCATCAGGCCCGAGGCGCCCACATGCGAGCGCGCGTCGGTGATGAAGCGGCTTTCCTGGCGGATCAGGCCGTACACATAGGCCGGGTCCAGCCCGATCTCGGTGGCACGCCGCACCACCGCGCCCTGGTGCGGCATGGGGAAGCGCTGCGCGTGGTCCTGCGCCTGCGGGGTGCGCACGCTGGTGTTGATGCAGCGGTCCCACAGTTCGTTCTGGCAGGCCAGGCGCGCGGCGGCCAGCAGCTCGCGCTCGCCCAGGCCGCCGGGCGTGTGCAGGTTGGTGGTGTAGTTCCACTCGCGCACGCCTTCAGAGCGCAGGCCCAGCCGAATGGCAGCCAGCGCGCGCTGCAGGCCCGGGTTGCGCTCGGCGGCCTCCACTTCCTGTGCGGTGAGCGGTGGCGGGGCCGGCGGCACGGTGATGAGCCGGCCCAGGTCTTCCAGCGCCAGCTGCTCATAAAAACCGCGCGGCGAGGCAATGGATTCCAGCAGTTCGCGCGCCTGGGCCTGCGCGGCGATGGCGTCGGGCTCCTTCAGCACCTGCAGCGAACGGGCGCGCCAGTACACCCACACCGGCTCGCGCTGCTGGTGTTCGGGCATGGCGGCAATGGCGTCGCGCACGGCTGTCCAGTTGCCTGCGCGCAGGCCGGCGCGGGTCTTCCAGGCCAGGTGGTCGGTGTGCATGAAGCGGGGCTGCCCGTTGCCGAAGTGGCTCAGCGCGTCGGGCTGCAGCTTCTGTGCCGAGCGCTTGCCGATCACGCCCCAGAGCCAGCTGCGCTCTTCCTGTGTGAGCTGGGCGCGCCAGCGCGTGCGCTCCATTTCCTGCGCGGCGGCGGCCGGGTCCTTTTCGGCCAGCTTGATGATGGCCAGCGTCACCAGCTCCTTGGTGCGCGGGCGGATGGCGGTGATTTTTTCGTCCAGGTACTTGGCCGGGTCGGCCGCAATCGCGTTCACCGTGCCCACCCAGTCGGGGTCGAGCAGCGCCACGGCCTGGGCCGCGGCGCGCGGGCGGTTGGTCTCCATGGCCAGGCGGGCGCGCTGCCAGGCCGCCGAGGGCTTCAGGTGCCCGCTGTCCAGCAGGGCGCGGGCGGCGGTGGAGCAGCCGTCGTCGGCGTCGCGCTGGCCCAGCCACAGGCGCTGCACCTGCTCGGCCACCTGCTCGGGCGGGCTGCGTCGCTCCACCGCGTCGAGCATCAGCCCGTAGCACTGCACCTGCCGGTCATCGTTCATGCGGAATTTCGGCAGCTCGGCCGAAAAGGTGGCCCAGTCGCGCTGGCGGCCCAGGTGCAGCAGCCAGTCGTTGCGCAGCCGGTCTTCCCAATAGGTGCCCGCCATGCGGTCGAGCGATCGGCGCACGTCGGACGGCGTGGCCGTCTCCAGCCGGGCACGGGCGTCCCAGTACTGGGCCAGTGGTTCGAGCGCATGCCCCCGCACGCGCGGCATCAGGGCGGTGAGCTGCGTGGTGTTGTTGCGCCGATAGGCGTCGCGCATCTCCAGCACGGCCGCGTCGGCGTTGTTCTGGGCCCAGGCCCCCTGAGCTGTCAGCACAGCCATAATGGTTACAAGGCGCCGCATCCGTTTCCCCGTTTCACACTTGCCGTTTTACGTGCTGATTATGGACAACAAAGACTCCCAGAGTTCCCCACTGCCGGCTTCGCCCGCGCCCGCCGGATCAACGGCAGCGGCCCAGAAAAAAGCGTGGCGCCAGGCGCTGGTCGAGAAGCGCCAGAACCTGGCCGACCGGGCCTGGCGCAACGACCTGCTGCAGCGGGTCATGCGGGTCTGGCTGATCGAGCGGCCCGACGCCATCATCGGCGCCTACTGGCCCATCAAGGGCGAGTTCGACCCGCTGCCGGCGCTGTTCCGCTGGCAGGAAGCCGGGCTGGAGGAAGACGCGCAGGGTGCCCAGAAGCACCGCCGCATCGGCCTGCCGGTGGTCAACAAGGTCGACAAAACGCTCACCTTCTACACCTGGTACCCCGGCTGCCCGATGGAAGAAGACGCGTTCGGCATCCCCAAGCCGAAGGACACGGAAATCATCGTTCCCACCCTCATCTTCGTGCCCTGCGTCGGGTACGGGCCGGGCGGTTTCCGGCTCGGCTACGGCGGCGGCTTCTACGACCGCACGCTGGCGAGCCTGAGCCCCAAGCCCTTCACCGTGGGCCTGGGCTACGACTTCGGCTACCTGCCCGATCTGCAGCCCGAAGCGCACGACGTGCCGCTGGACGCCATCCTGTCCGACACGGGCGTGATGTGGCCTGATCGCTGAGGGCCGTTGCCCGGCGGTTGCCGGTGCATTGCCGCTACGTTGCCGATGTATGACCGGCGCATGACCGGCGCATGACCGGCGCGTTGCCGTGGTGGGGCCGGCGGGGCGAATGGGGGGTCCACGCCTCGGCCGCCCTGCCCAACATGCTCCTCAAGCGCAGCCCCCAACCTTCCCTCATGGCGGGGCCGTGTCACGCCCGTGACCCTTGGCCGGGCCTTGCGCGCCAACCCTCATCCGTTCGGCATGACGGTTGCCGCCGCCCCCTCCGCGAGGCGGACACTGGCGTTCACCTCGTTGTTCCCCCACAACCAGGAGACACCGCCATGACCACCATGAACTGGACCCCCGCAAAATCCTTCTCGGCGCTGTGCATCGGCGCCTTGCTCGCTGCCTGCGGCGGCAGTTCCGACGACGACCCGCCGG
>JAGXRS010000068.1 GCA_018335615.1 Hydrogenophaga sp.
GCCGGCATCTCGGGCGCCATCCAGCACCTGGCCGGCATGAAGGATTCGAAGGTGATCGTGGCGATCAACAAGGACCCCGAAGCGCCGATCTTCAGCGTGGCCGACTACGGCCTGGAGGCCGACCTGTTTGATGCCGTGCCCGAGCTGACGGGCACCCTTTGAAGTTCCTTGCCGGCGCAAGAAGGAGCGCCGCTGGCCCCTGGCCCAGCATGTCCTCCACCCCTGCCGCTGGTGGTGGGTGGGACCTGTTTCAGTCCAGCAACGAACAGTGGGGCGCGGTACCAACCGACCAGTAGACGCCCCGACTCAGCGGCCTGGCGTTGGCGTGTCGTATCAGCGCAACAGACAGTCTGCCGGCGATGGTGCTGATCAGTGGGCCGATTTCAGATGCGGATGAGGCCCGTTTTAAACACGCAAAATTCAGCGCTGTGCTGCACACACCCGCTGCTGAAGAGGCGCTGGAGCAGGTGATGCGCGTGCGGTGATGAACTGAACTTCTCTATGGGGGATTTCAGCGATGCGCCCGACAGAAGGCTGTGCACTACTATCCTCGGTCAAGACCCATGACCATCTGAGAGGATCGACGATGAACCCCGAGAATGCTCAGCAAAGGGATCCGGACGAGGTGTTCAACGCGTTGTTCGGCGTCGGACTGAGCCGTGTCGCGGTTCTCGACAGAGACGGTAAGGTCATCTGGCTGAGTGCGGCCAGTCGGCAGTTCTTCCAGATCTCCCCCGGCGGCACTCTGGACGAACTGGTCTGGACATCTTTATGGTCAGAGCCGAACCGGCCCGGGATTGAAGAGGCCATGCGTCTGGCTTGGCGTGGTGTTCGTGCCAGATGCCAGGCGTCTCGGGTCGAGTTGCGGGCTTCTGATGCGGGCTCGGAAATGGAGCTGGTGAAGCTTCTACTACTCAACGGTAGCGTTGAGGGCCTGGTGGTCGTCCTGCGCGAGCTCGGTGGCGCTGAACCGGTGGAGTCCATTTCACAGTTGAAAATGGAGCGGGACCTGGCCGCCGGATTAATTGCCGGCCAGAAGCATGTGCTGGAACTGGCGGCCTCCGACGCCCCGATTGCGGCCGTCTTGTCCCGATTGGTCGAAACGGCTGAGGCCCATGCACAGGGCAGGGTGAATGCCTCGATCCTGCTGCTGGACGGTGAGCACTTGCGCGTCGGCGCTGCGCCGTCGCTCCCTGCATCGTACAACGAGGCGATTGACGGCATGGCCATTGGCCCGACCGCAGGCTCGTGCGGCACGGCCGCATTCCTGAAGCAACCCGTTTTTGTCCGGGACATCGAGAGCGACCCCCTGTGGGCGGACTTCCGAGACCTGGCTGCTGCCCACGGACTGCGGTCCTGCTGGTCTTTACCGATTCTCTCCACGCACGGAAAGGTGCTGGGGACGCTGGCTTATTACTTTCATTCCTCGCGAGATCCGACGGCTGCCGAAGCGCAATCCATGCCGATTCTGGTCCACACCGCTGCACTGGTGCTGGAGCGTCACCGCGAAGCACACAAACGCCAGGCCGTGGAGACGGCTCTTCGCAGAAGCGAAGCCAAGCTGGAGCGGTTCATCAACTCCAACATCATTGGCATCGTGACCTATGTTTTTGAGGGGTCAGACGGAGCCGACGCGACGATTCTCAATGCCAACGACGCCTTTCTGGACATGCTCGGCTACAGCCAGGCCGAGCTGGAAGCCGGGGTGTTGACCTGGGTCGGGCTCACGCCGCCGGAATGGATCGAGGTGGACCGCCAGGCGCGGCGCCAACTGCGCGATGTGGGCACGATCGACACCTATCAGAAGGAATTTTTCCGGAAAGACGGCAGCCGCGCGACGGTCTATGTGGGCGCCGCCAATCTGGAGAGCTCACGCGACGAAGGCATTGCCTACGTGCTGGACATATCGGAAACCAAAAAATCCGCCCAGGCGCTGCGCGACAGCGAGGCCAAATTCCGGACCATCACCAACGCCATGCCACAGATGGTGTGGTCGACACTGCCCAACGGTCACCACGACTACTACAACGACCAGTGGTACGAATTCACGGGCGTGGCCCGAGGATCCACGGATGGTGAGGGATGGAACGCCATCTTCCACCCTGAAGATCAGGAGCGCGCGCGGCAGGCGTGGCTCCACAGTCTGGAGAGCGGCGAGTCCTACGAAATCGAATACCGCCTGAGGCACCACAGCGGCCAGTTCCGGTGGACCCTGGGTCGTGCACTGCCGGTTCGCGACGATACCGGTGCCATCGTGCGGTGGATGGGTACCTGCACCGACATCCACGAACAACGCCAGGCGCAGGACCACCTGCAGGAATCCCATCGGCGCAAAGACGAATTTCTGGCGATGCTGGCGCACGAACTGCGCAACCCGCTGGCGCCGATTTCCGCCGCGGCCGAACTGCTGCGCATCGAGACCAGCGACAAGCAGCTCATCAGCAGCGTGAGCCAGGTGATCGCGCGCCAGGCGGCCCACATGACCGGGCTGATCGAAGACCTGCTGGACGTGTCCCGCGTTACCCGTGGGCAGATTTCTTTGGCCTCCACAACCCTTCAGGTGCGCGGTCTGGTGGAGGAGGCGGTGGAGCAGGTGCGCTCATCCGTGGAGCAACACCGGCACCGGCTGGAGGTGATCCTGCCCGTCGGCGAGGTGTGGATTCAGGGCGACGAAAAGCGGCTGGTGCAGGTGCTCGCCAACCTGTTGAACAACGCCGTGAAATACACACCCGATGGCGGTCGCGTGGTGCTGCGCACCGTCCTGTCAGGTGACCAGGTTGTCATTTCGGTGCGAGACGACGGCATCGGCATGACCCAAGGCTTGATTGAGCAGGTGTTCGAGATGTTTGTGCAGGGCGAACGCAGTTCAGACCGAAGTCAGGGTGGGCTCGGAATCGGACTGGCGCTGGTGAAAAGCCTGGTGACGCTGCACGGAGGCCGTGTCACGGCCCACAGTGCGGGACTCGGCAAAGGCAGCGAGTTCACGGTGTCTTTGCCCATTTCGTCTGCAGACCCGGTGGCGAACCGGCGCGCTGAGGCGCCTGCGCAAAGCGATGCGGCCAAAGGGCTGCGCGTGTTGCTGGTGGATGACAACGTGGACGCCGCCCAGATGCTCGCTTTGTTGCTTGAGTCGGTCGGCCACACCGTTCGCGTCGAGCACCATCCGGTGCGTGCACTGCAGGAATCCACCGCTTTTCAGCCCGAGGTGTGTCTGCTCGACATCGGCTTGCCGGAAATGAACGGCAATGAACTCGCCCAGCAGCTCAAGGGCATCCCTGCCCTGAAAGACACCCTGTTGATCGCCGTGACGGGGTATGGCCAGCCGCACGATCTGGCGCAGGCCTTTGCGCATGGGTTTTCTCACCACTTCGTGAAGCCGGTCAATATGGGTCAGCTGATGGCGACACTGGACGGCCATTTCCGACTGTTGCATCCGGAGGACTTCGCCGGAGGAGCGCGCGCAGGTTCCTGATCCCAGGCCGGGCCGCAGGCGTCCCGTGGGAATCAACGCGGTGCATGGCGGTCGGATGACACCGGCGGCCACGTTGCAGCAGATCGTGCCCTGGCGCATGCGGTGATCGAGCCGCACGACCGGCTTGAGACAAGCCAATCCCCGTGGTCATCAATCGTGGATCTGCAGCACCCCGCGCACCAGGGCCTGGTTCAGTAGCCGCGAGTCGCGGAGCGCGCAGCCGGGATTCGTGACGGCGTCCGTTCCAGGCTTTCAGATACCCACCGTTTCTGTGGTCTAAGCTGTGGATATCTTTTGGCAATCAGCCGGCAAGCCGCGTCGTTGTTGGGTTGGCGGGCCATGCCTTTTTATTGAGCACTGTTCTCGTGTGTCCCAGGCGATGCCTGCCTGCGCAGTGCTGGCACCGCTTTGGCGAATCGCCTGGATCTCGATCCATCACAGCGCCTCGTCGCCGGTGTCGCCGGTGCGGATGCGCAGGGCCTGCTCCCAGCGGCAAGACGAAGATCTTGCCGTCGCCGATCTTGCTGGTGCGCGCGGCGTTTTCGATGGCTTCGACCACGAAGGGCACGCGCTCGTCGGCCACAGCGGTCTCAATCTTCACCTTGGGCAGGAAGTCCACCACGTACTCCGCGCCGCGGTACAGCTCGGTGTGGCCCTGCTGACGCCCGAAGCCCTTGATCTCGGTGACCGTGATGCCCTGGACGCCCAGGTCCGAGAGCGCCTGGCGCACCTCGTCGAGCTTGAACGGTTTGATGATGGCGGTGACCAGTTTCATGTGTGAATCCCTCGGTATGGCGGTGTGGTGGTGCGCATCAAGACAGCTTGTAGCCCGGCTCGCCGTGCGAACTCATGTCCAGGCCTGTCAGCTCGTCGTCCTCGCTCACGCGCAGCCCGCCGCAGATCAGGCCCGCGGCCTTGAAGGCGATGTAGCTGGTGATGGCCGAGTACACGATGCTGAAGCCGATGGCCAGCAGCTGAACGGGCATCTGCGAAGCGAAGTCTCGCCCCTCGGCAAAGCCCAGGCCGCCGAGTGCCGGGATGGCGAAGACCGTGGTCAGGACGCCGCCGACGATGCCGCCCACGCCGTGCACGCCGAACACATCAAACGAGTCGTCCAGACCGATCATGGGCTTGAGCTTGTCCACTGCCCACACGCAGATGGGCGAGACGATCAGGCCAATCGCAATCGTGCCCATGGGCCCGACAAAGCCGCAGGCCGGCGTGATGGCCACCAGGCCGGCAATGGCGCCTGACACCGCACCCAGCATGCTCGGGCGACCGCGGTGCAGCCACTCCACCAGCATCCAAGAGACGGTGCCCGCAGCTGCACCCAGCATGGTGTTGAGCACCACCAGCATGGCAAAGCCGTTGGCCGCCAGCGCGCAGCCGCCGCAGAAGGCCAGCCAGCTCACCCACAGCATGGAGCCGCCGGTCATGGTCATGGTCATGTGGTGTTTTCTGCCAATGCAAAGGTCGGCGCAGGCCATTGAGACCAGGCCTGTGGACGAACTAAGGTGGCGGCTGCTTCAACCCATCCGGTCCGAGTCCCTTATGCCATTGCCCACCCAGCGTCCTTCGACTTCCCTGGTCCCCTCCGATGAGCCTTCACCCGCGGGATCGCCCCTGGCGGGTGTCAGGGTGCTGGACCTCACCCGGCTGCTGCCCGGCCCCATGTGCACGCTGCACCTGGCCGATCTGGGGGCCGACGTGATCAAGATCGAGGACACCGGGGCGGGCGACTACGCGTCGGCGCCCTTGCGCGACATGGTCAACCGCAACAAGCGCGGCATGCGCCTGGACCTGAAACACCCGGCAGGACGGGCCGCGCTGCTCGACCTGTGCGGAGATGCACCAGACCCGCAAAGGTCAGCAGTGGTATTTCGGGATGAAGATGCACATTGGCGTGGACAGTCGCAGCGGGTTGGCGCACAGCGCCGTGGTGACAGCAGCCAACGTGCACGACAAGCACCCGTTGCCTGATCTGCTGCACGGCAACGAGCAGCGCGTGTACGGCGACAGTGCCTACGCCAGCCAGAAGGCGCTGATCGCGTCCAAGGCGCCCAATGCCAGAGACTTTACCAACCAGCGCGTGCGCAAGGGCGGAGAGGTCGATGAGGCCGAGCGCTCGAAGAACCGCAACAAATCCAGGGTCCGGGCACGTGTCGAGCACGTCTTCGCCGTGGTCAAGCGGCTGTGGGGCTTCGCCAGGTGCGCTACCGGGGCCTGGTCAAAAACGCCATGCGCTCGTTCGTGGCGCTGGGGTTGGCCAATATCTGCCTGGCGCGCCAGCACCTCATGGGATGAGTGCGTCTGCAGTACACGCCCCGAGCGTGCGCGAGGCCGAAATGGCACGGATACGGCCAGAAATCCATCCGCTTGGGCCTTTGATCCCGCATGGCGCAATCAAAGGATCAGCAGGTTGACGGATTGCCCCTTGTTCAGCGTTGCCTTAAATCAACCGGCCTCCACGATTTCCGGAGGCGGTGAAGAAAGCAAGCGTTTCACGCGTTCAGTATGGCCACTGAACGCGTGTTGAGATAAGCGTCCAAGGCCTCTGGGCCGCCTTCGGTGCCGTAGCCGGATTCTTTGATGCCGCCAAAAGGCATCTCTGCGCTGGGCATGGCGGGCATGTTGATCCACAGCATGCCGACTTCTACCTTGCGGGTCAGCAGGTCGGCGTTCTTGAGTGAGCAGGTAAAAGCGTATCCCGCCAGGCCGTACGACAGGCGGTTGGCTTCGGCAATCGCCTCATCGAGCTGGTCAAATTTTCGTATGGCAGCGACGGGGCCGAAAGGCTCGTCGTTGAAGATGCGAGCGTTCAGTGGTACATCCGCCAACACGGTAGGGGCCCAGAAGTTGCCTGTCTCGCCTTGGCGATGACCGCCAGCCACCAGCTGGGCGCCCCGATGCACGGCATCGTCGATGAGTTCGGCCATGGCTGTGATGCGACGAGCGTTGGCCAGTGGTCCCATCTGGGTTCCTTGCGCCAGCCCGTCACCCACCTTCAGGCCGTTGGCCAGTTGACCCATGGCTTTCACGAAATCGTCGTGGACGCTGTGATGCACCAGGAATCGGGTGGGGGAAATGCAGACCTGCCCTGCATTGCGGAACTTCATGCCGCCAACGGATTTCACCGCCAGCTCGATGTCGGCGTCTTCACAGATGATCACAGGGGCATGTCCGCCCAGCTCCATCGTGACCCGCTTCATGTGCTGACCAGCGAGCGCAGCCAGCTGTTTCCCCACGGCTGTGGAGCCTGTGAAGGTGATCTTTCGAATGATCGGATGGGGAATCAGGTAGGCAGAGATTTCAGCAGGTGTGCCATACACCAGGCCCAGCACACCCTCAGGTAAGCCCGCGTCAGCGAATGCCTGGATCAATGCAGCAGGACTTGCCGGGGTCTCTTCAGGGCCCTTGACCAGCATCGAGCAACCGGCCGCCAGGGCTGCGCCGACTTTGCGAATCACTTGGTTGATGGGGAAATTCCACGGTGTGAAGGCCGCGACTGGCCCCACAGGATCCTTCAGCACCATTTGACGAATAGCCGGGTTGGCGCGAGACGCCACGATGCGTCCATAGGTGCGCGAACCCTCTTCGGCAAACCAGTCGAGGATATCGGCACCCGCCATCACTTCTGCCTTGGCTTCTCCCAGAGGTTTTCCCTGTTCCTGTGTGAGCACGGCGGCGATGGGTGTGGCGCGTTCACGCAGCAGCGCGGCGGCCTTGCGCATGATCTTTCCTCGCTCCTGAGCGCTCATGTTGCGCCAGGTGTCGAAACCCTTTTCTGCGGCCACCAGGGCCGCGTCCAGATCGATGCGCGAGGCGTGCGCCACTGTTCCGATTTCCAGACCGGTCGCAGGGTTGACCACCGGCAAGGTTTTGCCTTCCGAGCCATCCTGCCATTGGCCGTTGATGAACAGTTGGGTGTTGGGATAGGTCATGGATGGGTTCCGGGAATGACAGATCTGCTGGCAGACCTGTTTTGTGGATGAGAGGGTTCTATGAAAACGGCCGCGACGGTCTGGAAGTGCCGCTCAAGCCTCTGACTGTACAGACCAGAGGCAGAGGTTTGCGGTCCCATGTGCGCGTCCATGCGTCTGCGTATGTTTCAAGATGCCGTCGTTCTCCGAAGCCGATACTGCTGGTCTTGGCGCTCTTGCAGATGCGGCCACATGACCTTGCCTGTTGCAGGCTTGGGGGGTTCATCGACGAACTCGACACATCTCGGCCTCTTGTAGGTGGCCACGTGTTCTTGCGCCGTGAAACCACCCGCCTGGTGCATGTTTCCGACGGTGCCGTCCACAGCTTGCAGGGCCCATGTAGAACCCGAGCAAATCGACAGGTGGATTCAAGTTCACGCGGGTCCACGGCAAGCGACACAGGTAGGCCCGCCCCCGTCGCTCAGTGGGTACCGTGCCCCACTCTGGAGCGGTTTCCTGTCGATCCGCTTTCCTCGTAGCAGGCCCTTGCGCTTCCGTTGCAAGGGCCTTTTTGGTTTTCGACATCCAAAGCCCAGTCCTGGCGGATCGCTGTGCCGGCTCTATGGAGGTGCGCTGGCGGGGGTACGTCTTCTGGTCCTCGAAATGCCGGCTTCTCTGGTGCTTAAAAGCAAACATGTTTGCGTTTAAGCGCCGAGAGAAAAAAGAATCGGCTCTGACAAATACTGCCTGTCTTCCCAGAGAGATAGGGTAAACACTTAGAAAGATGCTGCCACAACGGTTTGACCGTCGACACCTTCAGCAATAAACTATGACAACATCTTGTCGTAAGTGGTCTTCTGCCTCGTCGGGTTGGAAACCGTTTTTGAAGTACCTAGGAGTTCAGTAAATGCGCAATCTGAGTGGAAAGACCGTGATCGTGACCGGTGGTGGTGGTGGCATTGGGGGGGCGACGAGCCGCCGCTTTGCCGAGGAGGGCGCCCAGGTGGCGGTGTTTGACATGAACCTTGAGGCCGCGCAAAAAGTGGCCACTGAGATCGAAGCGGCAGGCGGTGTGGCTAAGGCCTTCAAGTGCGACATCACCGACCGCGCCGCAGTGGACGCTGCCGTGATGGCAACCGAAGCCGCGCTAGGCCCCATCGACGTGCTGGTGAACAACGCCGGTTGGGATGTGTTCAAGCCCTTCACCAAGACCGTGCCCGCCGAGTGGGAGAAGCTGATCGCCATCAACCTCACCGGCGCATTGCACATGCTGCACGCGGTGTTGCCCGGCATGGCCGAGCGCAAGAGCGGTCGCATCGTGAACATCGCCTCGGATGCGGCGCGCGGTGGCTCTTCTGGCGAAGCCGTGTATTCCGCCTGCAAGGGTGGTCTGGTGGCTCTTTCCAAGACCTTGGCCCGTGAACATGCCCGCCAGAACATCACGGTCAACGTCGTCTGTCCGGGCCCGACCGACACCGCGCTGCTCGCCGGTGTGGCCGAAGGCGCGCGTGACCCCGCCAAGCTGCTCGAAGCCTTCCGCAGCGCCATCCCTCTGGGCCGCCTGGGCCAGCCCGACGACCTGGCCAGCGCCATCGCCTTCTTCGGCAGCGACGATGCCGGCTTCATTACCGGTCAGGTCATCAGCGTGTCTGGTGGTCTGACGATGCACGGTTGAACACGACCGACACCTTCAACGAACACCCGAGGAAGCTCTCATGAATTTCGAAGACATCCTGTACGAAGTCCGCAACGGCGTGGCCTGGATCACGATCAACCGCCCGGACAAGATGAACGCCTTTCGCGGCACCACCTGCGACGAGATCATCAAGGCGCTGAACAAGGCCGGTTACGACCGTGAAGTCGGCTGCATCGTGCTGGCCGGCGCCGGTGACCGCGCCTTCTGCACCGGTGGCGATCAGTCGGCCCATGACGGTAACTACGACGGGCGCGGCACCATCGGCCTGCCGATGGAAGAGCTGCACACCGCGATCCGCGACGTGCCCAAGCCGGTCATCGCCCGGGTGCAGGGCTTCGCCATCGGTGGCGGCAACGTGCTGTGCACGATCTGCGACCTGACGATCTGCTCCGAGAAGGCCATCTTCGGTCAGGTCGGCCCCAAGATGGGTTCGGTGGATCCGGGCTACGGCACGGCGTTCCTGGCCCATGTGGTGGGCGAGAAGAAAGCGCGCGAGATCTGGTACCTGAACAAGCGCTACAGCGGCCAGGAAGCGGTGGACATGGGTCTGGCCAACATCTGCGTGCCGCACGAGAAGCTCGACGAGACGGTGCAGGAGTGGGCCGAGACGATTTGCGAGCGCAGCCCGACCGCCATCGCCATTGCCAAGCGCAGCTTCAACATGGACACGGCCCACCAGAGCGGCATCGCCGGCATGGGCATGTACGCGCTCAAGTTGTACTACGACACGGAAGAGTCGCGCGAGGGCGTCAACGCCCTGAAGGAAAAGCGCAAGCCCGAGTTCCGCAAGTACGCCAAGTAAGCCCAGGAGCGCCGCGATGAACCCGAACCCCTACATCGACGAAGACCTGCAGGCGCTGGCCGAAACCGTGCGCCGCTTTGCCGACGATCGCGTCAAGCCCGGTTTCCTGGAGCGCGACAAGACCCGTGACCTTGACCGCACGCTCTTGCGCGAAATGGGCGAACTCGGCTTCATCTGCCCCGAACTGCCCGAGACGTTTGGCGGCCTGGGCATGGGTTGCCTGGCCGCGGGCGTGATCCATGAAGAGATCGCGCGCGCCGACCTGAGCTTCTCCTACCTGAACCTGCTGGCCTCGCTCAACAGCCAGATCCTGTCCAAGTACGGCGATCCGGCCGTGGTCGGCCCCTGGCTGCAGAAGATCGTCAAAGGCGAGGCAATCTGCGCCATCGCACTGACCGAACCGCGCGGCGGATCCGACGCCGCCAACCTGCGCCTGCGCATCGAGCGCGACGGTGACTGCTACGTCATCAACGGCGAGAAGACCTCGATCTCCGCCGCCGACCAGGCCGACATCACCGTGGTGTTCGGCCGCACCGGCACGCCGGAATCGGGCGCGCACGGCGTGACCGCGCTGCTGGTGCCCATGGACACCCCGGGCCTGAGCACCAACCGTTTCGACTGCCACGGCCAGCGCGCCATCGGCCGCGGCTCGATCTTCTTCGAGAACGTGCGCATCCCCGTGAGCCACCGCTTGGGGGACGAGAACAAGGGCTTCGTGCAGGTGATGCACGGCTTCGACTTCTCGCGCTCGCTGATCGGCCTGCAGTGCCTGGCCGTGGCGCGTGTCGCGTTGGACGAGACCTGGGAATACATCACCCAGCGCCAGGCTTTCGGGCAGCCGCTGTCGGCTTTCCAGGGCGTGACGCATCCGCTGGCCCAATTCGACACCGAGGTGGAGGGTGCGCGCCTGGTCTGCCTGCAGGGCCTGTGGCTCAAGGACAAAGGACTCCCGCATTCCGCCGAGGCTGGCATGGCCAAGTGGTGGGGTCCCAAGCTGGCCTACGACGTGATCCACCAGTGCCTGCTGTGCTTTGGTCACGGTGGTTACGACCGCGGCCTGATGGAGCAGCGCCTGCGCGACGTGCTGGGCTTCCAGATCGGCGACGGCACGGCCCAGATCATGAAAACCATCATCGCGCGCACCCGCGCCGGCCGCAAGAACGTGCCCGCCTGACCGGGTCGGTTCCACCACAAGAGCAGGAGACAAGACCATGGAATTCGATGCTGTCCTCATCCCGGCCCGCCGTGCGCAGGCCGTGGCACGGGGCTTCTGGCCCGACCGCACCATCAACGACGAGCTGGACGCCTGCGTGGCGGCCTGCCCCGACAAGCTGGCCCTGACGGCGGTGCAGGCCGAAAGCGGCACCACCACGCGCTTCACCTACCGCGAGCTGGCCGCCATGGCCGACCGTGTGGCCGTGGGTCTGGCGAAGCTGGGCGTGGGCAAGAACGACATCGTCGCCTGCCAGCTGCCCAACTGGTGGCAGTTCACCGTGGTGTATCTGGCCTGTTCGCGCATCGGCGCGGTGATGAACCCCCTGATGCACATCTTCCGTGAGCGCGAGTTGTCCTTTATGCTCCAGCACGGCGAGGCCAAGCTGCTGATCGTGCCCAAGGTGTTCCGGGGTTTCGACTTCGAACAGATGGTCACCGCACTGAAGCCCAGCCTGCCGCACCTGCAGCACCTGCAGCACATCGTGGTGGTGGGCGGCACCGCTGCCAACAGCTTTGAGACCCTGCTCAGTGGACCGCACTGGGAGAACGAGCCCGATGCGCGCGAGATCTTGACGCGCCACCGCGCCGGCCCGGACGACGTGACCCAGATCATCTACACCTCGGGCACCACGGGCGAGCCCAAGGGCGTGATGCACACCGCCAACACGGTGATGGCCAACATCGTTCCCTACGCACAGCGCCTTCAGCTGGACGCCGAAGACGTGGTGCTGATGGCCTCGCCCATGGCGCACCAGACCGGCTTCATGTACGGGCTGATCATGCCCATCCTGCTCAAGGCCAGCGCCGTGATCCTGGACATCTGGGAGCCGCTCAAGGCGATCGACCTGATCCGCGCCGAGCAGTGCAGCTTCACCATGGCTTCCACCCCGTTCCTGACCGACCTGGCCAAGAACGTGGCCGAGTCGGGCAAGACCGTGCCGACCCTGAAGACCTTTCTGTGCGCGGGCGCGCCCATCCCCGGGCCACTGGTGGAGCAGGCGCGCGCCGTGCTGGGCACCAAGATCGTGTCGGCCTGGGGCATGACAGAAAACGGCGCCGTCACGCTGATCCAGCTGAGCGACCCGGACGAGCGCGCCTTCACCACCGACGGCTGCCCGCTGCCCGGCGTGGAACTCCAGGTGGTGGACTTCGACGGTGCCGCTCTGCCCGCTGGCCAGGCCGGCAAGCTGATGGTGCGTTCGGTGTCCAACTTCGGCGGCTACCTCAAGCGTCCGCACCTCAACGGCACCGATGCCGAGGGTTGGTTCGACACCGGCGACCTCGCCCGGCTGGACGAGCAGGGCTATGTGCGCATCACCGGCCGCAGCAAGGACGTGATCATCCGTGGCGGCGAAAACATCCCGGTGGTCGAGATCGAGGCGCTGCTGTACCGGCACCCCGCCATTGCCATGGCCGCGGTGGTGGCCTACCCCGACGAGCGCCTGGGCGAGCGCGCCTGTGCGGTGGTGGTCCCCAAGGCCGGGCAGTCCATCGACCTGGCGTCCATCGTGGACTTCATGAAATCCCAGAAGGTGGCGATGCAGTACATCCCCGAACGCCTGATCGTGCGCGACGCGATGCCGTCCACGCCGTCCGGAAAGATCCAGAAATTCAAGCTGCGCAAGATGCTGCGCGAAGACCAGGCCTGAAGACCCCCGAGTTCCCCTGCCGACCACAACCCCAACGGAGACAAGCCATGTTCAATTTTCCGAAGAATCCCCTGCGCCGGCGCCTCGTCCAGAGCGCCGCCATCAGCCTGTGCACACTGGGGGCTCTCGGCGCAGCCCAGGCGCAGCAGGCTTGGCCCACAGCCAAACCCATCCGCATCGTGGTCGGCTTCGCGCCCGGTGGTACCACCGACGCCATGGCGCGGGTCGTGGCGCAGTCGCTCGGTGACGCGCTGGGTCAGTCGGTGATCGTGGACAACAAGCCGGGCGCCAGCGGCAACCTGGCCGCCAGTGAAGTCATCCGCGCCACACCGGACGGCTACACCTTCCTGATCGCACCCACCTCTTTCGAGACAGCCAACCCCTTCCTCTTCAAGCAGACCCTCGCCCCCGCGAAGGAACTGACCCCGGTGGCCGGCGTGGGCCGCAGCCAGATGTACCTGGTGGTCAAGCCCCAGTCCACCTTCAAGGATGCGAAGGAACTGGTGGCCTTCGCTCGCGCCAATCCCGACAAGCTGTCGTATGCCTCGGCCGGCGCCGGCACGCCACCCCATCTGGCGGGCGAACTCTTCAAGAAGGTC
>JAGXRS010000069.1 GCA_018335615.1 Hydrogenophaga sp.
CCCATGGTCGAGCAGTTCCGCGCCGGCAAGGACAAGGCCTTCAACGCGCTGGTGGGCCTGGTCATGAAGGCCAGCAAGGGCAAGGCGAACCCGCAGCAGGTCAACGACGTGCTGAAGCAGAAGCTGCAGTAACCGGCTGGGCCGACAGGCGGGGCATCCGGCGTCCTGCCAGCGCGCCTGCCCCAATTCGGCAAGGCCATGGCACCGGCTTTGGCCTGTGCTGTCCTGAGCCTGGCAAAGGGCCGGGCCATGGGCTTTCGTCTCCTCGCCCCGCCAGCGGCGCAGGGAGCGCCTAGTTTGCGTTCCAGAGCTGCCGCAGCTTGACGAGCTCCTCGTCGAACCGGGCGTTGATGCGGCGTTTTTCCTGCGCCTGTTCGTCCAGGAAACGCTTCTGCACTTGGATCTGCTGCTCGTTCTCGTCCAGCTTGCGGCGCAGCCAGGGCGGCGCTTTGTTCGGGTCGCCCTGGTAGAACTCCAGTTCCACGTCGATGTCCTGGCGTTGTTGCCGCAACGACTGCTCGCGCTTGTTCACGGCGCCAATCACCTCGTCGACCTGGCCCAGGGCGTCGGCCCGTTCCTTGTCGTGCGAGGCCCGGTTCGGGTAGCGGATCAGCAGGGCGCGGTCACGGCGCTTTTCCTCGGCCACGCGGGCGCGCTGATCGTCTTCCGCCTTGCGCTGGGCTTCCAGCCGGCGGCGCTCTTCGGCCGTGTAGCTGGGCGGCAGCACGCGGCGGACCACCCCGCTGTTGCCCAGCTGCTGCTGTTCACGGTCCAGGCACTCCACGATGGGGCGGTCGGACGTGATGCGCCGTCCCGAGCTGTCCACGCAGGTGAAGATGCCCTTGGTCACCGGTTCTTGCGCGCCAGCGCCCGTGACCAGAAAAGCAATCAGGGCCAGAAGGCCCCAGGTGGGAGAACGGTGGATCACGGGGCCAGAGCGTCGAGGCAGGACGGGGTGTTTCAGGTCACACCGTAGCGCTGGCGGTAGGCCAGCACGCGGTCGCGGTGGGTGTCGAGTTCGCCGCCGGTGTGTTCGTTCAGATACTGCAGCAGATCGGCCAGCGTCGCAATCGCGCAAACCTGAAGCCCGAGTTGATTCTTCACGTACTGCACCGCGCTGTGGTCCACATCGCGCAACTGGCCATCGGGGCCGGCCTCGGTGGCCTTCTCCTGGCGGTCCAGCGCGATGGCCACGGCGTGCGGCGTGGCGCCGGCCGCCTGGATCAGCGCGATGGATTCGCGTGCCGCCGTGCCGGCCGACATCACGTCGTCCACGATCAGCACGCGGCCCTTGAGCGGCGCACCCACCAGCGTGCCGCCCTCGCCGTGATCCTTGGCTTCCTTGCGGTTGTAGGCAAACGGCACGTTGCGGCCCATGCGCGCCAGCTCGATGGCCACCGCCGCACCGAGCGGAATGCCCTTGTAGGCGGGGCCGAAGATCATGTCGAATTCGATGCCGCTATCGACCAGGGCTTTTGCATAGAATTGCGCCAGCCGGCCCAGCTTGGCGCCGTCGTCGAACAGCCCGGCGTTGAAGAAATAGGGCGACATCCGCCCGGCCTTGGTCTTGAACTCGCCGAAGCGCAGCACGCCCGAGTCCACGCAAAACTGCACGAAAGACTGTGCCAGCGCACCACCGTCGGCCTTGGCCGCAGCCGTGCCTGTATCCAACACCATGGGACATTCCTTGTTCAAACTGACCAGCCTCAACCTCAACGGCATCCGTTCCGCCACCACCAAGGGGCTGGAAAACTGGCTGGCCGCACATCAGCCCGATTGTATTTGCGTGCAGGAGGTCAAGGCCCAGGCCGCCGACGTGCAAGGCCGTTTCGAGGCCCTGGCCGGTCTGCGGGGGCATTTCCACTTCGCTCAGAAAAAGGGCTATTCCGGCGTGGCGGTGTACACGCGGCACGAGCCCAGCGATGTGGTGGTGGGCTTTGACGGCGGCGAGTTCGACGGCGAAGGGCGTTATGTGGAAGTGCGCTTCGACACCCCGGCGCGCAAGCGCTCGGTCATCAGCATCTACTTTCCCAGTGGTTCCTCAGGTCCCGAGCGCCAGGAAGCCAAGTACCGATTCCTGGACCGGATGTACCCGCACCTGCAGGCGCTCAAGGGCGAGCGCGAGTTCATCGTGTGCAGCGACGTGAACATCGCCCACCAGCAGGCCGACCTGAAGAACTGGCGCAGCAACCAGAAGAACAGCGGCTTCCTGCCCGAGGAGCGCGCCTGGATGACGCGCCTGCTGTCAGAAGGCGGTCTGGTGGACGTGTACCGCCGCCTGCAGCCCGATGCCACCGACGCCTGTTACACATGGTGGAGCAACCGCGGCCAGGCCTATGCGAAGAACGTGGGCTGGCGGCTGGACTAGTAGATCACACATAAAACCTACATAATATTGAGATGGTAGACACCCCCATCTCCCCAATCAAGGTTTACTCATACCGCCGATTTTCGTCTGGTCGCCAGGCTTCCGGTCACAGCCTCGAAAGGCAGACTGAATCTGCTCGCCGTTGGTGCAAAGAGCACGGATACCAGCTTGACGAAGGGCTGGCCCTGGCCGACCTCGGTGTTTCGGCATACTCAGGTGACAACGCGTCGCGCGGTGCCCTATCAGGGTTCTTGGCGGCGGCCGAATCTGGCCGAATCCCCAAAGGGTCGATCCTGCTCGTAGAGAGCCTGGACCGGCTCAGCCGTGCTGCGATTCCCGAAGCCGTCGGCCTGCTGACCTCAATTGTCCGGGCGGGAGTCCGCGTTGTCTCGTTGATTGATGGTCATGAATGGAATGAGAAGACCATCGAGGATTCGACGTCTTTCTTGCTGTCCGTGCTGCTGTTCTCGCGGGCGCACGAGGAGAGTTCGACCAAAGCCAAGCGCGTCAGCGAACAATTCCAGAAAAAGCGTAAGAGCGGCATGCCGGTTGTGTCCTACGGCCACGGCCCGGGGTGGGCGACCCCAAAAGACGACCGGTCCGGGTGGCAGGTCGACAGTGCCAAAGCTGAGGTAGTTGTTCGGGTGTTCGAGCTGGCTGCTGCGGGTAACGGAGGCATTGCGATTGCACGGAGGGCGAACCAGGAAGGGTGGCCTCTTCCGTGGCGAGTGCGCAAAAACACCTCCACGAGGTGGGAGCACACGGGTGTGAGCAGATTGCTGCGTGACCGGCGCACCCTCGGCGAGTGGCAACCCAAGCGGATGATTGCAGGGAAATTGACAGTTGATGGAGAGCCAGTCACAGATTACTTTCCACGAGTGATCTCAGATGAACTGTGGTTTCGTGTCCAGACCGCGTTAGGGGGGCGAGGGGGACCGCAGCGAATCCGTGGTGTGAAAGCGGACATCTTCTCTGGGCTTTTCTATTGCTCCTGTGGCGAGCGAATGGACCGAAAAGCTCCAACGAGCCGTGGATATCCCCGTTACTACTGCATAGGTCGCACGAATGGGGCAACTAACTGCAGCGCTGTGGCCGAAAGTGTCTTGCTCGGCCCAGTCCTCGCCACGATAGCCCAAGCAGAGCAGTTTGCGTTTAATCCCGACACGGTGGCTGAAGCTGCACGAGAGGAACTGTCCACAAACGAAGCGAAGCTGGTCGAGATAGAAGCACGGGCCAGTCGTATGCTCGACTCACTAGAAGAGTCCGGGCACAGTCCGCTAATTCTTGGGCGCCTGAAAGCACTCGACCAAGAAAAGGCCGCCACTGAGGCAGCCATTTCCCGGGCACGATCAGCACTGGAAGCTGTACCCGTCCTGGACCGCGATTTTGGCAGGAGACTTGCAGCAGACGCTGCTGCGGTAGTGGCCGACAAGGCTGGCGCCGAAGGGCGACACAAGGTTTCGCAAGCACTCTGGCAAGTTGTCTCGCGAATTGTGTGGCACGGGAGGTTCTTCATGGTGCATCTGCGCGGCGGCGCCACTCTCGGCGTGAATCCCGACCCCGACACGCTCAGACGTACAAAAAATCGTAACGCTGGGAAGCCACGTGCCCAGCAGCCAGCATGAGGGCAAAAGGTCAAGCCCCGCAGACGGCTGTCTGGGGGCTTGACCGCTGGTCTCACCAGCTAGGAGATATCAACGGAAGTAAAACTCGGCGGGGCCAATCCTTTCGGCCGCCAAGTGCCGCCACGAAATTTTTATGTGGCGGCGAATCAGGAAAGTCGGACAGAGTGGCCACCGCTGTCCCGTACCTGTTCAGCAGAACTTAATCGGGTCTAACTTGTATAGGGAGTGACTGAACGACAAAAGCCCGACCAGTGCACTTTCGTCAACTCTTTTATCGCGCAGATCGCGCAACAAGCGAGCCCCGAACGCTGTGTTGCCCACAAACACGATTTTCCGCAGCCTGGCCCCTTCAGCAATCTGCGCCCCAGGACGTGTGTGGACTGCGAGCATGTGCCGCAGCCAGGCCAGCAACCGTTCATAGTCCTTGGCATTGGGACGACTGCGTTGAACTTCAATCCAATCCCAGGCCTCACGATTCCGCCAGAGAACGTCTGGCCGCTTCCCTGCAATGCCCGCCTCGCCACCGACCCACAGCCCTTGGGCAATTTCTCGCTCGGTTGAAACGCGTAAGCCTTGAACGATGCCTGCAATCGCAATCTCGTTCGCAACGCATCGGTGACGGTAGTAGCCTCCGCTGATACCGCGCATTGAGTCTTTGCCGGTGGACGCATCAATGCCCAGCGCTCTGAGAGCACGCACACCCGGCTCGGCAAGAGCGTAGAGCGTGCTTCCATCAGGCCCTTGCGCGAACAAAACGAGCCGCGATTCGCGCATGCGTCTCAATGTGCGCTGTGCCATGCGTAAAGCGCTTTCCGTTGCCACCACAGCTGAAAGTCCTGGCTCAGCCGCAGGTCTTGGTGCCCACTTCGTATGCACCAGCGCAGCGATGTCACGTGTCCGCAGCCAGCCAAAGCGGTGCAGCGCCCTCAGCGTCCGCCGCTCCGCTTCAAGTGCTACCACTCGCCCATCAGGGCGACGCTTGTCAGTCGGTTGATTGATATTCTTCATGTCCTTGTATAGGCATTTCGAATACCAATCCCCCTGTACGCCCACCACTACCCTGGTCGGCGTACAGGGGGGCCGAACAGCCCAGCCGTGGGCTCTGCTGGGGACCACCGATCGTTTTCCCGTGCTGGACGCCCGGCCACTCACTCGGCGACCTGGACGTTTGCCGTGGTCCCAATGGATACCGGCGCCCCCACCTTCCGTTACCCGCCAGCGGGCAACTCCAGGCGCGGGAAACCGGGCTCACCC
>JAGXRS010000070.1 GCA_018335615.1 Hydrogenophaga sp.
CCTTCGCCGCCATCGAGATGGCCAAGCGCGCCGGCTACACCGCCGTCATCAGCCACCGCTCGGGCGAAACCGAAGACAGCACCATCTCCGACATCGCCGTGGGCACCAACGCCGGCCAGATCAAGACCGGCTCGCTCTCGCGCTCGGACCGCATGGCCAAGTACAACCAGCTGCTGCGCATCGAGGAAGACCTGGGCGAAGTGGCCGTGTACCCCGGCCGCGACGCGTTCTACAACCTGCGCTGAAGCGCCATGCCGTCCTGGGCCATGCCTTTGCAACTCCCGCCCGCACGCGGCGGGCCTGCGGGGCGTGAGCAGCCCTGAGACGATCAGCCCCCATGCCCGCCCGCCTCGTCTTCACCCTGCTGATTGCGCTGCTCGTTGCGTTGCACGCACAGCTGTGGATGGGGCGCGGCAGCGTGCCGCAGGTGGCCGAACTGAAGCGCGACCTGACCGAGCAGAACCGGCGCAATGCCGAATCTCAGCAACGCAACCAGCAGCTGGCCAGTGAGGTTCGGGACCTGCAGGAAGGCCTGGACATGGTGGAGGAACTCGCACGGCAGGAGTTGGGCATGGTCAAGCCCAACGAGATCTTCGTGCAGATCGCCCGGGATCAGCGGTGACGCTCACCGTCACCTTGCTCGGCGGCGAGTCCACCGGAAAAAGTTCGCTCGCCCACGCCCTGCAGGCCCATCTGGAACAGGCCGACGGCCTGCGCAGCCGCCTGGTACCGGAGCACCTGCGCCAGTGGTGCGAAGCAAAAGGTCGGGCGCCGCGTGCAGACGAGCAACAAGGGGTGGCGGCCGAGCAGACCCGGCTGATTCACGCCGCGGCGCAAGCACCTGGTGTGCAGGTGGTGGTGGCCGACACCACCGCCCTGGTGGTGGCCGCCTACAGCGCCCACTACTTCAACGACCGTTCCTTGTTGCCCGAAGCACTCGATGACCAGCGAAATTTCGGCCTGACGCTGCTCATGGGCCTGGATCTGCCCTGGCGGGCGGACAGCCTGTTCCGTGAAAGCGTGGCGGTGCGCGACACCATCGACACCATCCTGCGACACGAGTTGCAAGCGGCGCAGATCCCGTTCCAGACCATTTACGGCCATGGACCCGACCGCCTGAAGCAAGCGCTGCGCACCGTTGGCAGCCGGCTGGGCCGGGCGCTGGTGCCCGGCGACCCGAACCTGAGCGAAGGGCGTGTGCCCTGGAATTGCGAGAAATGCAGCGACCCGGCCTGCGAACATCGCCTGTTCACGCGCCTGGTGCGGGGCACCCCCTGAGGGACGACACGTCGCGACGGACGCACCCGTTTCAAGCCCTCATTGCACCCCGGTCGGGCCGGGCGGCTGGCTGGCGGCCTGCAGGAACACCTGTGCCGCGTCCACCGGGTCGAAGAGGTACTGCGCGCCACAGAATTCGCAACCCACCTCCACCTGCCCCTGCTCGGCAATCACCGATTCGACCTCCTCGCGGCCCAGGCTGCGCAGCATGCTGCCCACGCGCTCGCGTGAGCAGGTGCAGGCAAAACGCGGACCCTGTTCGCCGGTGAGCGGCTCGAACACGCGCACGTCTTCCTCCCAGAACAGGCGGTGCAGGATGTTCGCCGCGTCCAGGCTCAGCAGTTCCTCGCGCTTGAGGCTGGCCGCCAGGATGGCAATGCGGTTGTAGTCCTCGTTCTGGCCGATGTGGTCTTCGTCAGCCCGCACCACGCCGCTGGCGCCCAGGTTGGCGTCACCCTGCAGGGGCAGGCGCTGGATCAGCAGGCCAGCCGCGACATGCTCGTTGGCGGCCAGCACCAGCCGGGTGTCGAGCTGCTCGCTCTGCAGCATGTAGTGCTCGATCACCTCGCTGAACTTCTCCAGCTTCTCGCGCCGGTCGCCATGCAACGGCACCACGCCCTGATAGGGCGCCTGGCCGGGCAGGCGGTCTTTCGGGTCGAGCGTGATGGCGCAGCGGCCCTGGTTGTTGACGTTGACCATGTGCGACAGGGGTGCGTCGGCCGCCACCTCGCCCGTCACGGTGGCGGTGGCGCGCAGGCTCAGGTCGGGCTGCACCTCGGCCACGGCCAGCTTCACCGGCCCGTCGCCCATGATCTGCATCACCAGCGCGCCGTTGAACTTGATGTTGGCCTGCATGAGCGTGGCCGCGGCGGTCATCTCGCCCAGCAGCTCGGTCACGGCTGCGGGGTAACCGCCGGCTTCGCTTCGACGGCGCAGGATGTCCTGCCAGGCATCGGTCAGGCGCACGAGCATGCCGCGCACCGGCAGGCCTTCAAACATGAATTTGTGGAGTTCGGACAAAAGCTTCTTTCAGGAAATGCAGCGCTCGAACCTGGGGATCAGGCCAGCTTTTTCAAGCTGCGCCGGTACAGATGGGCGTTGTCGATGTAGTGCGCCGCGCTCTGGCGCAGGCCTTCGATCTGCTCGGGCGTGAGGCTGCGCACCACGCGCGCCGGGCTGCCCAGGATCATGGAGCCATCGGGAAATTCCTTGCCTTCGGTCACCAGCGAGCCAGCGCCCACCAGGCAGTTCTTGCCGATCTTCACGCCGTTGAGCACCACCGCGCCAATGCCGATCAGGCTTTCATCGCCAATGGTGCAGCCGTGCAGCATCACCTGGTGCCCGACCGTGACACGTTCGCCGATGACCAGCGGCATGCCGTTGTCAGCGTGCAGCACGCTGCCGTCCTGGACGTTGCTGCCGTTGCCGATGCGGATGAACTCCGTGTCGCCGCGCACGGTGGCGCCAAACCACACGCTGCTGTCTTCCCCCAGGCTCACACGGCCCATCACCTGCGCGTTGTCGGCCACCCAGGCGGTGTCGGCCAGTTGGGGCACCATGCCGTCGAGTTCGTAAATTGCCATGGAACAGTCTCCAGTCTTGTGATGCATCGAGGCGCGGGCCGGTGCCCGTGCGAAACCTAGAATTGTAGGGATGCAAGCCACCCCGGACCACCCGCCCGCCGCCCAGCCCGCCCCCTGCCAGGCGATGTCGTTGCGCGGGCTGGCGCTGCAGGCCCTGTGCACGCCCGATCCGGCCGAGAAGGCTCGCCGCACGCAGGCCCTGTTTCAAGCCGAACAAACCGATTCCCCCACGCTCGCGCTCGACACCCGTGCCACGCTCGACCCAGACCCCGCGCAACCGCTGCCGGGTCGCCCGGATCGGCCGCTGCTCGTCCCGCCCATGCAGGTGCCGCACCGCTCGCCCTTCGTGCCCGAGGGCCTGGCTGCGCTGGTGCACGCGGTGTGCCACATCGAATTCAACGCCATCAACCTGGCGCTCGACGCCGTGTGGCGCTTCCCCGGCCTGCCGGCCGATTTCTACTGCGACTGGCTGCGCGTGGCGGCCGAGGAAGCCACCCATTTCGGCCTGCTGAGCGACCTGCTGCAAGACCTCGGCTTTGCCTACGGCGACTTCCCCGCCCACGACGGCCTGTGGGAGATGTGCGTGAAGACGCAGTTTGATGCCACCGCCCGCATGGCCCTGGTGCCGCGCACGCTGGAAGCGCGCGGGCTGGACGCCACACCGCTCATCCAGGCGCGCTTGCGCAAGGTGAACACCCCAGACGCCCGCCGCGCGATCGCCATCCTCGACGTGATCCTGCGCGACGAGATCGGTCATGTGGCGGTGGGCAACCGCTGGTACCGCTGGTTGTGCGACCAGCAGGGGCTGGAGCCCGTGGCGCACTACCGCGCGCTGGCCCGGCAGCACAACGCCCCGCGCCTGCGCCCGCCATTCAACGAGGCCGCGCGGCGGCTGGCCGGCTTCAGCCAGCTGGAGCTGGACGCGCTGCAGAGCCAGGAAACGACCTGACGGGTCAGGAACGGCGCCACTGGCGACGCACAGGCGGTGCCCCCTACCTGTGCCGCCGGCCGGGAGAGAACGACCGACATGCCGCCGAGAGCGGCAACCCGGATAATCCCGCATGACCACCGTTTCCCCGACTTCCTCCGCCGCGGCACCTGCCGCCTCCGATTTCAGCCAGCTGCCGCTCTCCCCGGCCATGCTGGCCAACCTGCAGCAGCTCGGCTACCTGAGCATGACGCCCATCCAGGCGGCCAGCCTGCCGCCCGCGCTGCTCGGCAAGGACATCATTGCCCAGGCCAAGACCGGTAGCGGCAAGACCGCCGCCTTTGCGCTCACCCTGCTGAGCAACCTGAACCCGCGCCGCTTCGCGGTGCAGACCATGGTGCTCTGCCCCACGCGAGAACTGGCCGACCAGGTGACCACCGAGATCCGCCGCCTGGCGCGCGCGGAAGACAACATCAAGGTCGTCACCCTCTGCGGCGGTGTGCCGCTGCGCGGGCAGACGGCCACGCTGGAACACGGCGCGCACATCGTGGTGGGCACACCGGGCCGCCTGATGGACCACCTGGAGCGCGGCAGCCTGCAACTCGACGCCCTGAACACGCTGGTGCTCGACGAAGCCGACCGCATGCTCGACATGGGCTTCTTCGACGACATCGTGAAGGTCGCGCGCCAGTGCCCCAAGACGCGCCAGACCCTGCTGTTTTCCGCCACCTACCCCGACGGCATCGCCAAGCTCAGCGCGCAGTTCATGCGCGAACCGGTCACGGTGACGGTGGAAACCCAGCACGCCGGCGCGCAGATCGAGCAACGCTGGTACGAGGTGAGCGATCACGAGCGACTGGACGCGGTGAGCAAGCTGCTGCTGCACTTTCGCCCCGCCAGCACGCTGGCCTTCTGCAACACCAAGGCCCAGTGCCGCGATCTGGTGGCCGTGCTGCAGGCGCAGGGCTTCAGCGCGCTGGCGCTGTTCGGTGAACTGGAGCAGCGCGAGCGCGACCAGGTGCTGGTGCGCTTCGCCAACAAGAGCTGTTCGGTGCTGGTGGCCACCGACGTGGCCGCGCGCGGGCTGGACATCGCCAGCCTGGCGGCCGTGATCAACGTGGACGTGACGCCGGATGCCGAGGTGCACATCCACCGCATCGGCCGCACCGGGCGCGCGGGCGAGAGCGGACTGGCGCTGAACCTGGCCAGCATGGACGAGATGGGCAGCGTGGGCAAGATCGAGCAGCTGCAGGGCCGCGAATCGAACTGGCACCCGCTGAGCGAACTGGTGCCCACGGGCAAAGGCCCGCTGGTGCCGCCCATGGCCACGCTGCACATCCAGGGCGGGCGCAAGGAAAAGATCCGCCCCGGCGACGTGCTGGGTGCCCTCACCGCCGACCTCGGCTACACCCGCGAGCAGGTGGGCAAGATCAACGTGAACGAATGGTCCACCTACGTGGCGGTGGACCGCAGCATCGCCGCACAGGTGGCCAGCCGCCTGAACGACGGCCGCATCAAGGGCAAGAGCGTGAAGGTGCGGGTGTTGGAGGATTGAGATGAAGCGCGACGCCAACAGGCGGCGGCCCCCACTGAACCAGGCGATGCCGGTGGGACTGCCGCCGCTGCACATCGGTGGCCCCCCCTGTCTCGTTTCAGCTCGTCAACAAACCGCTTCTTGACGTTTCACAACCCGGGCAGCCCGGCGGCACATCGAACCCCAGGGCGCACAATCGCCGTTTGCCTCGTGCGCAGGCGCACACCACCAAACCATGAACGCAGCAGCTACCGACCCGACCCCCGCCGCCCCATCCACGCCCCTGTGTGAGCCGTGCCAGGGCATCCAGCGCAACTGGCGCGGCGCCCCCGGCCATGCCGAGCTACAGCAAGGCAACCACCGCAAAGAGCTGCAAGGCGACGCGCAGGTGACGATCACGGGCTACTTCTGCGACCGCTGCGGCGCACACTGGCACTACACCAACGACAAGCGCAACCAGCGCGCTGGCTGGTCACTGGCACAGGATTGAGAGTCTGGCCGCGCGGGCCACATCGCTGAAAAATAGCGATGTTCCAGCGTACCCCGCCAGTCGCCCTCAAAGACAAGACCGCACACCACCTCGGTGCGATCCTGCCCCTCCAGTTTCAGCTCACCCGCACGCGAAAACCGTTTGTCATTGAACGCCTGCGTCAGGCGTTCAAGCAGCGCCTGCTTGTAGCGGGTGTCTGAGTTGCCTTCGAACTGCAACCCCTTGGTCTCCATGACCAGCCGCGGCCACATCATGGACAGCCACTTGTCGTGGCGCAGCATGTCTTCGCCCTCCACCAGATGGGTCGACAGCCACTCTTTCATGATGGGCAAGTTCACCCCGCGATGCACCATTCGCCGCTGCGGCACGGTGGCGCGCGCTCCGCCATGGCGATGCCCCATCAAGCCAGTTCTTCGCGCGCCTCGACCAGCAACTGCCGCACCCGGCTGCCGCCGCCCACCGCCGCCACGGCGCGCACGCGCAGCGCC
>JAGXRS010000071.1 GCA_018335615.1 Hydrogenophaga sp.
CGCGCGCTCGGCCTGTTCGCCGGTGCCGAGGTGGTGGAAGTCACACCCGCCGCAGCGGCCAGAGGCAATGGTGCCCCGGTTCCCGTACGGGGCGGTCTGCAGGCGGTGTCGGCCTTCCTCGAAAGCAACGTGCCCGAGGGCGAGCGTGAGCGCGCCAGCGATGTGCTGGTGCGCATTCTCAACGGCACATTGTTCGAACTGATGCAGATCAGCCGGGAACGCGACGGGCTGCCACCACTCGAACGCAACGACGCAACCCAGCGTTTCATGACGGGTTCGGTGATCAGCCTGAGCGATACGTTCTTTTATCCGGCCCCGATGACCTTCCAGCTGAAGGACTTCGAGCATATCCAGGCCAGCGTCTTCCAGGTGGCCCGCGCGCCGGGACAGAACATTGTCTATCTGGGTTGCCTGTTGTTGATCGTCGGTATTTTTGCCATGCTGTACGTGCGCGAGCGCCGCCTGTGGGTGTGGCTGGCGCCGGCGGCCGGTACCGGGGCGCAGGCCCACATGGCGCTGTCGTCGAACCGCAAGACGATGGAAGCCGATCAGGAATTTGACGTGTTGAAGAGCCAACTGCTGAAGGTGAACCCATGAACACTGTGACCGCCAACCGGACCATCGAGCTGAAGAACAACGGCTCGGGCCAGACGCCGGGGTATTTCGCGCGCCGCGATGTGTGGGACTGGCTGTTCGCGGCGGTCCTGATCGCTGGGGCCGCCTGGGCCTTCGTGCAATACGACCACGCCATGAATGGCTACGAGAAAGCCATTCTGGTGGGTTGCGTGCCCTCCATGATCTGGCTGGGCTGGTTCTGGCGGCCCCTGCGCCCGCTTTCCGTGATCGTGGGCGCGCTGGCCCTGCTGGCCATCTGGCTCTATCAGACGCCCGCTGGCGGTGCCGATCTGGAACGCGCCGAGCAGGTGTTCCTGCTCAAGTACTTCATCTCCAGCCAGTCGGCCATCCTGTGGATGAGCGTGCTGTTCTTCATGAGCACCGCTTTCTACTGGGTGGGCATGCTGACCCGGGCCGGCGATGCGTTCGAATCGCTGGGGTCGCGCATGGCCTGGGTGGCGGTGACGCTGGCCCTGGTGGGCACCATGGTGCGCTGGTACGAGAGTCACCAGATCGGCCCGGACATCGGTCACATCCCGGTCAGCAACCTGTACGAAGTGTTCGTGCTGTTCTGCTGGATGACGACGCTGTTCTACCTGTACTACGAAGACCAGTACAAGACCCGCGCCATGGGTGCGTTCTCCATGCTCGTGGTCAGTGCCGCTGTGGGTTTTCTGCTCTGGTACACGCTGGTGCGTGAAGCGCATGAGATCCAGCCCCTGGTGCCGGCCTTGCAGAGCTGGTGGATGAAGGTGCATGTGCCCGCCAACTTTGTCGGCTACGGCACCTTTGCCATCGCCGCCATGCTGGCCTTTGCCTACCTGATCAAGCAGAGCGCCACCGAGACCCGCTGGTACAAGTTGGCACCCTTGTGGCTGCTGGGTATTGTGCTGTGCCTGGAGCCGCTGGTGTTCCGGCAGTCGGCGCTGGAGAAGGGCGGCAGTTACTGGTTCGTCTACTTCGGCGTGTCGGCACTGATCATTGGCGGCATCCTGTTCGGACGCCGGCGCATCGCCGAGCGCCTGCCCAGTTTCGAGGTGCTGGACGACGTGATGTACAAGGCCATCGCGGTGGGCTTCGCCTTCTTCACCATCGCCACCGTGCTCGGCGCATTGTGGGCGGCCGAGGCCTGGGGCGGTTACTGGAGCTGGGACCCGAAAGAGACCTGGGCACTGATCGTCTGGTTGAACTACGCGGCCTGGCTGCACATGCGGCTCATGAAAGGTCTGCGGGGCACCGTGGCGGCCTGGTGGGCGCTGGTGGGTCTGGCGGTGACCACGTTTGCCTTCCTTGGCGTGAACATGTTCCTGTCGGGCCTGCACAGCTACGGAGAACTGTGACCCATGCGTGAGCAGGCGCGCTGAGCAGGTGCCCCAACCACTGGGCTTTGGGGGTCGGATTCGTGGTCTGCACGGGAACGGTCGGGGTTTGTGAGAATCAAGCGTCTGTCCCGACCCCTTGGCAACCAGGAGCTCACGCATGATCATTCGCCTGCATTCCGACGGTTTCCAGCATCCGCATCCCGGCGAAATCACGCCACCAGCGGCGTACTTGAACCGCCGCACGCTGCTGCAACAGCTGGCCCTGGGGGCCGGTGGAGTGGCCGCCGCGGGGTGGGCCGGGCGGGAAGCCTTGGCGCAAACCGCTGCCGTGCCACCGCCGGGCAAGCTGCCCGCACTGTCCGGTGTGCGATCCACCGTGGCGGGTGCCACCACCGCGGAGGCTCTCACGTCCTACCGCGACGCGTCAACGTACAACAACTTCTACGAGTTCAGCACGGACAAGGCCGACCCGTCGACCTACGCCCGGTCGATGAAGACGAGACCCTGGACGGTGGCGGTGGAAGGCCTGGTGAGCAAGCCGGTGACCCTGGACATCGACCGTCTGCTCAAGCTCGCGCCCATGGAGGAGCGCATCTACCGCCTGCGTTGTGTCGAGGGCTGGTCGATGGTGATTCCCTGGGTCGGGTACTCGCTGTCGGAGCTGATCAGGCAGGTGCAGCCGCTGGGCAGCGCCCGGTATGTGGAGTTCGTGACGCTGGCCGATCCAAAGGTCATGCCCGGTTTGCGTTCGAGCGTGCTCTCGTGGCCTTATGTGGAAGGCCTGCGGCTGGACGAGGCGATGCATCCGCTGACGCTGCTGGCTTTTGGCATGTATGGTGAGGTGTTGCCCAACCAGAATGGTGCGCCCTTGCGTCTGGTGGTGCCTTGGAAGTACGGATTCAAGAGCGGCAAGTCGCTGGTGAAAATCCGCTTCACCGACAAGGAGCCGGTCACGGCGTGGAACCAGGCCGCGCCGCAGGAATACGGTTTTTATTCCAATGTGAACCCCGAGGTGACACACCCGCGCTGGAGCCAGGCCACGGAGCGGCGCATCGGTGAGGGCAGCGGGCTGTTCGCCAAGCGGCGGCCAACGCAGATGTTCAACGGCTACGAGCCTCAGGTCGGCCAGCTCTACGCGGGGATGGACTTGCGCAAGTTCTTCTAAGTGAGTACGCAGGGTAGGCACCCGGCCGCGGTGCAGCGGCTCTTGTTCCATGCCGGGGCCAAGGCGGTGGCGTTTGCACTGGCCCTGCTTCCGTTCCTGTGGCTGTTCTGGGCCGCGTGGTCTGAGCAGCTGGGGGCCAACCCGGCCGAGGCGCTGATTCGGTCACTGGGCGACTGGACGCTGCGCTTTCTCGTGCTCGTGCTGGCGATCACACCCCTGCGGGTGGTGACGGGCTGGTCAGCACTGGCCCGTTTTCGGCGCATGACCGGCCTGTTCGTGTTCTTCTATGCCTGCCTGCACCTGCTCGCCTACGTCTGGTTCGACATGGGCTTCGATCTCAGCGCCGTCGTGGACGATGTGATCCAGCGCCCCTTCATCCTGGTGGGCATGACGGCCTGGTTGCTGCTCTTCATGATGGCGGCCACGTCCTTCAACCGAGCCATCAAGACCCTGGGCGCACAGCGCTGGCAGCTGCTGCACCGCAGTATCTACGCGGTGGCAGGCCTGGCGGTGCTGCACTTCTTCTGGATGCGCAGCGGCAAAAATGACTTTGCCGATGTGCTCGTCTATGCGGCTTTGCTGGCGGCCCTGCTGGGCTGGCGTGTGTGGCGGCGCTGGCGGCGTCCCTCTCCCTGAGAGCCGTGCTGCTTCGTTAGCCGCTGCCGCTCTGCATCGGGCGCCACCCCAAGCGGAAGCCGTCAGGCGGGTGGCAACAGGTTTTCCAGGCGCAGCTGGTCCATGGCCGATTCCCGCGCCCGGATGGGCGTGGCGGTGGTGCCCGACACCAGCACCTCGGCCGCCCTTCCACGGGTGTTGTAGTTGCTGGCCATGCTCATGCAATAAGCACCGGCTGACAGCACCGCCAGCAGGTCGCCCGCCTGTACGGCCAGATCTCGGTCGCGCCCCAGCCAGTCGCCGCTTTCGCACACGGGTCCGACCACGTCCCAGGTCGTGGGGGTGTCGGGTCGTGGCGTCAGGGGCACGATCTGGTGGAACGCCTGGTACATGGCCGGGCGTGGCAGGTCGTTCATCGCGGCGTCCACGATCAGGAAGTTTTTCTGCTCGCCCGGTTTGAGGTAGAGCACTTCGGTGATGCACACGCCCGCGTTGCCCACCAGGGAGCGCCCCGGTTCCAGGTAGATCTTGCGGTCGCCGTAGCCCCGGGCGTCGATCTTGTCGAGCAGGCGCTTCCACAACGCGTCTGCCGCCGGCGGGGTGTCGCCGTTGTAGTCGATGCCGAGTCCGCCGCCAAAATCGATGTGCTGGATCGGCACACCCGCGGCCTCGATCGCCTGCACCAGATCCAGAACACGGTCCATCGCGTCCAGGTAGGGGTCGGCCTGCGTGATCTGCGAGCCGATGTGGCAGTCGATGCCCACCACGCGCAGGCCGGCGCACGCCGCGGCGTGCCGGTAGGTGGCCACCACCTCCTCATGGGCAATGCCGAACTTGTTTCCCTTGAGGCCGGTGGAAATGTACGGGTGCGTTTTGGCGTCGACGTTGGGGTTCACACGGATGCTCACCGGTGCGCGAAGGCCCACGCCCCGTGCCACTTCGTCAAGCACGTCCAGTTCGGCCCGGCTTTCCACGTTGAAGCAGCCGATGCCCACGTCCAGTGCGCGGCGCATTTCTGCGCGCGTCTTGCCCACGCCGGAAAAGATGATGGTGGTCGGGTCGGCACCGGCCGCCAGCGCCCGCTCCAGTTCGCCGCCCGACACGATGTCGAAACCACAGCCGGCGCGCGCCAGTGTCTGCAGGATGGCCAGCGTCGAATTCGCCTTCATGGCGTAGCAGATCTGGTGGGATCGGCCGGCCAGCCCACGCTGGTAGGCGGCCAACGCGTCGAGCATGGCCGCCTGGCTGTAAACGAACAGCGGCGTGCCGTGCGTGCGCGCCAGTTCGTCGAGTGCCACGCCCTCCACTCTGAGCCGACCGGCCTCGTAGGTGAAGTGAGGCGCAAGGGAAACGGGTGGCGTGCCGGAAGGTGAGGACATGGAGAAGAGAAGAGGAGAACGGATCAGCCGGCGCGCATCGCCGGGCTGGGGGCATCAGCGTGAAGGAGCGGTCGCGGGCGAGACTGGCACAGGTGCCGCCGGGGTCGTCTGCGGGGCGGCGGGTGCCAGGTACAGCGGCCCCCTTTGCCCGCAGGCCGCCAGCAGCAACCCGGTTGCCAGCAGGGCAGCCCCGCCCAGTCGGCGGGCGCGAGCCGGGAGCCGGCCTAGAATTCGGGGCACTTCACACATGGGCTCATTGTAATGACCGACACCGATTACCTGGACCAGGCCGAGGCCCTGCTGCGCGCCGTTGAACTGGGCTGCGACCGCATCAACGACCACTCCGATGCGGACATCGACAACCAGCGCGTGGGCGGGATGATCACCCTGAGTTTCGCCAATGGCAGTCAGATCATCATCAACCTGCAGAAGCCGCTGCAGGAAGTGTGGATGGCCGCGCGCGCCGGTGGTTTTCACTACCATCTGGAGGGTGGCCGCTGGCTCGACACCAAGGGTCAGGGCGAGTTTTTTGACCACCTCTCACGTTACGCCAGCGAGCAGGCCGGCCAGGCCCTGGTCTTCAGTTCCTGAACAGGTCCAGAATGCTGCGTCGGTCTTCGGGCTCCATCGGGCGTGTGACCACGCCATTGCTACCCGGTACGGGCGGGTTGCCTGGGGCGGCCCCGGGCCACGGGTCGTTCAGGCCGAGTCCGCGCACACCACTGCCGGGGCCGTATTCTTCGTAATACCACTCGCCCCCCACGTTGATCACGCCGGGCGGCGGCGTGTACTCGGCCACCGGTACGCCCTTCAGGGCTTCTGACATGTAGTCGATCCAGATCGGCAGGCTCAGGCCGCCGCCGGTCTCGCGGCTGCCCAGGTTGCGGGGCGTGCCATGGCCCACCCACGTGGCCGCGACCACGGTCGGGTGGTAGCCCACGAACCACGCATCCACCGAATCATTGGTGGTACCCGTCTTGCCGTAGAGGTCCGGCCGTTTCAGCGTGGCCTGCGCGCGAGCCGCCGTTCCTGAGCGGGTGATTTCTTGCAGCAGGCTGCTCATCAAGAATGCGTTGCGCGTGTCGATGGCACGCTGGGACTCTGCCAGCGCCACTGGCGCGGCTTCGAACAGCACCTTTCCCCGGTGCTCGATGACACGCGTGATGAGGGCAGGTGATACCCGGTAACCGCCATTGGCAAAGGCTGCGTAACCCACGGCCATCTGCATCGGGGTGACCGAGCCCGCGCCCAGCGCCATGGTGAGATAGGGCGGGTGCTTGGGCGCGTCAAAGCCGAAGCGTGCCACCCAGCCTTGCGCACTCTGGGTGCCCACCAGCTGGAGCACGCGGATCGACACCATGTTCTTCGACTTCGCGAGCGCCCTGCGGACCGACATCGGACCTTCAAATTTGCCGTCGTAGTTCTTCGGTTCCCAGGGCTTGCCTCCTGTCTCGCCCGCGCTGTAGAACAGCGGCGCGTCGTTCACGATGGTCATGGGTGTCAGACCCTTTTCCAGCGCTGCAGAGTAGATGAAAGGCTTGAAACTCGATCCGGGTTGCCGCCAGGCCTGCGTGACGTGGTTGAACTTGCTTTTCTGAAAATCAAAACCGCCCACCAGGGCACGGACGGCGCCCGTGCGCGGATCCAGGGCCACGAACGCCGCTTCCACGTCCGGCAACTGCGTGATGCGCCAGCTGGTCGGGCCGGTCTTCACGACCCGGATCACCGCGCCCGGGCGGATGCGGATGTTGGGGCCCGCCTTGTCGGACAAGCCCGACTGCACCGGACGCAGGCCTTCGCCCGTGATCTCAAAAGGCTCACCGTCTTGCCGCACGGCCACCACGCGCCGCGCGTCGGCCTCCAGCACCACGGCCGAGAGCAGGTCGTCGTTATCGGGCCGCTCGGCCAGTGCGTCGTCTATCGCCTCGTCGCGGGCCACCGGGTCGGCGGGCAGGTCGATAAACAACTCGGGGCCGCGGTAGAACTGCCGGCGCTCGTAGTCCAGCACGCCCGCGCGAACCGCGCGGTAGGCCACCTGCTGCTCGGCCGCCTGGATGCTGGTGGTCACGATCAGCCCGCGCGTGTACGCCTCTTCACCGTACTGTGCGACCATCGCCTGGCGCACCATCTCGGCCACGTACTCGCCGTGCACCGCCATTTGCTGGGAGGGTGGGCGCAAGCGCAGCGGCTCGTCCTTGGCCTGCACGGCTTCTGCCGGGGTGATGTAGCCGTTTTCGAGCATCCGGTCGATGATGTGCAACTGGCGCGAACGGGCGCGGCGCGGATTGCTGATCGGGTTGTAGGCCGACGGCGCCTTGGGCAGGCCCGCGAGCATCGCGGCTTCGGCAATGGTGACGTCTTTGAGGGGCTTGCCGAAGTAGGTCTGCGCCGCCGTTGAAAAGCCGTAGGCGCGCTGACCGAGGAAGATCTGGTTCATGTAGATCTCCAGGATCTGCTCCTTGGTGAGCATGTGCTCCAGCTTGAAGGTGAGCAACACCTCGTAGATCTTGCGCGTGTAGCTTTTCTCAGCCGATAGGTACACGTTGCGGGCCACTTGCATCGTGATGGTGGAGGCTCCCTGGCTTTTCGCCTGTCCCAGGTTGGCCAGTGCCGCGCGCATCATGCCGCGGTAGTCCACGCCGCTGTGTTCGAAGAAACGCGCGTCTTCAATGGCGAGCACCGCGTTCTTCATCACGTCCGGAATCTCGCGGAACGTGAGCAAATTGCGTCGCTCTTCCCCGAATTCGCCGATGAGATGCCCGTCTGCGGTCAGTACCCGCAGGGGAAGCTTGGGGCGGTAGTCAGCCAGGTCGGCCACGTCGGGCAGATTGGGATAGGCCACCGCCAGCGCCAGACCCACGGCCATGAGAACAGCCACGGTGCCGGCCACCGCCAGTCCGACCAGACCCACCGCAAGGCGACCGGCCCAGATCAGCACCGAGCGCCCAACCGATACTGTGGTTTGGTGAGTCCGGGTGTGCGAAGCGTCGTCTTGGGGCATGCGATCGATCAAAGGGGCAGAGGATGATTATAAAAATTCTGCCGAGATGGCAGGCAAAAAGCGTCGAGCGTATTGTGAATGCTGCGGTATTTTGAGTCCCGCCACCGTTTGTCGGTACTTGAAATGAGTCGGAAACGCGTCTGCTTTTGACAACGTTTCTGAATGTGAGGAAGGCAAAAAATCTTTGCTGCACATAGGCCTTACTGCTAGCATTCAAGTGATTTATTAAGTCTTGCGCCCCGCGGCGCTGTCAATATTGGGGGCCGCCTTGATCTCATTGGGGTCGTTATTCAGCCGGGAGCCGGCGCCATTGCTGGGCATTGACGTCAGCTCCTCCAGTGTCAAGCTGGTCGAGCTGGGGCGCAACCGCGCTGGCGATCTCGTGTTGGAGCGCTGTTCCATCGAACCCCTGGAGCGGGGCTGGATCACCGACGGCAATATCGAGAAATTCGACGAAGTGGCGGATGCCGTGCGCCGGCTGGTGCGCAAGAGCGGCACCCGCACCAAGCAGGTCGCGATGGCCCTGCCAGCCTCGGCGGTCATCACCAAAAAAATCATCCTGCCCGGCGGACTCTCTGACAAGGAGCTGGAAGCCCAGGTCGAGTCCGAAGCCAACCAGTACATTCCGTTCTCACTGGACGAGGTCAGCCTGGACTTCTGCGTCATCGGTCCCAGTGCGAACTCGGTGGGCGACATCGAGGTGCTCATCGCCGCGTCCAGAAAAGAAAAGGTGTCGGACCGCCAGGGGCTGGCCGAGGCCGCGGGCCTCAAGACGGTCATCATGGACGTGGAATCCTATGCTTCGCGCCTCGCGGCAGGCCGGGTCATTGAGACGCTGCCCAATCAAGGGGTGGATTCCCTGGTGGCCCTCTTTGAAGTGGGGGCGTTCACGACCAGCATGCAGGTCATCCGCAACGACGAGGTGCTCTACGAGCGCGACCAGGCTTTCGGCGGCGCACAACTCAGCCAGCTGATCGTGCGCCAGTACGGGTTTTCTGCGGACGAGGCAGAGGCCAAGAAACGCACCGGCGACCTGCCGGAAGATTACCAGTCGACGGTTCTGAGTCCGTTTATTGAAAGCCTGGCCCAAGAACTGGGCCGCGCGCTCCAGTTTTTTTTCACCAGCACGCCCTACAACAAGGTCGACCACATCTTGCTGGCCGGCGGCAGCGCGGCCTTGCCCGGGATCACCGACGCCGTGACCCACCAGACGTCGTTTGCCTGCATGGTGGTCAACCCGTTTGATGCCATGGACGTGGCTTCCACCGTTCACGCACGCAAGATTGCCCGCGAAGCACCTTCGTATCTCACCTCGACAGGCTTGGCCTTGCGGAGGTTCTTTCAATGATTCTGATCAATTTGCTTCCCCATCGGGAGGCAGCACGCAAGCGGCAGAAAGAGCAGTTTTTTCTTCAACTCGGCCTGTCGTCGCTCTTGGGCGGGATCATCTGTGGAGCGGTGTTCACCTGGTACCAAGGCCAGATTGAAAAGCAACAAGACCGCAATGCCTACCTGCAGAAAGAGATTGCTCGCTTGGATGTGGAGATCAAGGATATCGCCACGCTGCAGAGCGAAATCGCTTCCCTGCGCGCACGCCAGACCGCCGTCGAGGACCTGCAGGGCGATCGCAACCTGCCCGTTCACCTGTTGGACGAACTGGTGACCCAGACGCCAGACGGTATCCACCTCAGCAGCATGAAACAGGAAAACCAGAGCGTGCTGTTGACGGGCGTGGCCCAGTCGCAGGAGCGGGTCTCGGAGTTGCTGCGCAACCTGGCCAACAACAGCCCCTGGCTAACCCGCCCCGAATTGGTGGAGATTGTCGCGGCGACCATCCCCGGCCCCAACCGGGATCAGCGTCGGGTGTCCAATTTCACGATCCGTGTGGCGTTGACGCGTCCCTCGGCCGTCACCGCCGATGGGGCAGCCAGGCCGGCCTCCACAGCCACGACACCCGGAAAAGTCTGAATGAGGCATTGACGCACCATGGCCAATATGCCCAAACTGAATGTGGACTTCAGGCAAGTCCAAGACCAGATCACCGCGCAATTCTCGGGCCTCGATCCCAACGATCCATCGCAATGGCCGGTGTTGCCGCGCAACCTGCTGTATGTGGCCGTGTGTCTCGCCGTGGTCGCGGGACTCTGGTTTGTCTGGCTGCAGTCTTCTGATGAGGAGCTCGTTGCCGCCAAGGCGCGCGAAGAGCAGTTGCGGGGTGACTACCAGAAGAAGCTGGTGCAGGCCGTGAACCTCGACGCGCTGAAAAAACAGCTCGAGCAGGTTCAGCAATACGTGACCCAGCTGGAAAAACAACTGCCCAGCAAGGCCGAGATGGATGCCCTGCTGTCCGATATCAACCAGGCCGGCCTGGGTCGCAGCCTGCAGTTCGAATTGTTCAGGCCAGGGCAGGTGGTGGTGAAGGAGTACTACGCCGAATTGCCCATTGCCGTTCGGGTCACCGGTACCTACCACGACATCGGGCTTTTCGCCGCCGATATTGCCAACCTCTCGCGCATCGTCACCTTGAACAACCTCACCTTGACGCCGATACGCGATCGCGCCGGGGTCATGACCATGGACTGCACGGCCAAGACTTTCCGCTACCTGGATCCCGAGGAAGTGGCGGTTCAGCAGAAAGCCAAGGGAGCCAAGAAGTGATGCCGACAGAAATCCGCATGTCCCTGCTGTGCCTGGTGCTGGTGCTGGCTGCTTGCTCGTCGTCCGGGCAGGATGAGTTGCCGCTGTGGATGCAGGCCGAGCGCAACGGCATCAAGCCCAAGGTCACGCCCATTCCGGAACCTACCCGTTTCATCCCGCAGGCGTACTCAAGCGAGCGGCTGCAGGAACCCTTCAGCACCGAAAAACTCGCCAGCGCGTTGCGCGGCAGTCCAGCGGTGACACCCGGGAACTCGACGCTGATCGAACCCGAACTCAACCGCCGCAAGCAGCCCCTGGAGGCCTATCCGCTGGACACCATGTTGATGGTGGGCAGCCTGGACCAGCAAGGGCAACTCGTCGCGTTGGTGAAAGTGGACGCCCTGCTGTACCAGGTGCGACCGGGGAGCTACCTGGGACAAAACTACGGCCGCGTCAAACGCATCACCGAGACCGAAATCGTCTTGCGGGAGATCGTGCAAGACTCGGCAGGCGAATGGATCGAGCGCCCGGCGGCGCTCCAGCTACAAGAGGACGCTTCCAAATGATCAAGCCGAACATGGCCACCAGAGGCGGTGCCGCCACTTTGCGCGCCGCACGGTGTGCCTTCGTCATCGCCGGTCTGGTGTTGACGTCTACATGGGCGCAGGCCCAGAACGCCATTCAGTCGCTCACAGGCGGCGTGCAGGCCGGGGTGGAAGTCATCCGCATCGAAACATCGGAACCACTCGCCGCGATTCCGAGCGGCTTCACGATCCAGTCCCCCGCCCGGATCGCCCTGGACTTTCCGGGCGTGATCAACAACATTGGCCGCAGTTCCGTGGAAATGAACCAGGGCAACCTGCGCTCCGCCAACGTGGTGCAGGCCGGTGACCGCACCCGGGTGGTGATCAACCTCAAGCAGGCCGCGGCCTACACGGCCCGTACGGAAGGCCGGACCCTGGTCGTCGTGCTGGAGCGCACCGAGGTTGCACCGGCGCCCGTGGGCAGCCAGGCTGCATTCGCGCCCAGCCTCAGCCGCGACATTGCTGCCTTGAAAGACATTGACTTCCGCCGCGGCGCAGGCAGTTCGGGGCGTGTGGTCGTCGATCTCGCCAGCAACCAGGTGGGGGTCGACATCCGCCAGCAGGGGCAAAACCTTGTCGTCGAATTCCTCAAAACGTCACTGCCCGAGGGCTTGCGTCGGCGCCTGGATGTGGCCGACTTCGGAACCCCCGTGCAGACGGTGACCACTTCGCAAGCGGGCGACCGTGTCCGCATGGTCGTGACGCCCACTGGCAACTGGGAGCACTCCGCCTACCAGAGCGACAACCAGTTCGTGCTGGAGATCCGCGAGCAGAAGATCGACGCCAGCAAGCTCACGCAGGGGCCGGGCTACAACGGTGAAAAGCTGTCCTTGAATTTCCAGAACATCGAGGTGCGGGCACTGCTCCAGGTCATCGCGGACTTCACCAACTTCAACGTCGTCACGTCCGACTCCGTCAGCGGCGCGGTCACCCTGCGCCTGAAGGATGTGCCCTGGGACCAGGCGCTCGACATCATCCTGCAGGCCAAAGGCCTGGGCATGCGCAAGTCGGGCAACGTGCTGTGGATTGCGCCGAAGGACGAAATCGCCGCGCGTGAAAAGCAGGAGCTGGAATCCAAGGCTTCGCTCGAAAGTCTGGAGACCGTCCGCACGCAAAGTTTTCAGATGAATTACGCCAAAGCCGCCGACGTGGCCGCGCAGATTGCCGGGGGAGCGACGTCGAGCGTGGGCAGCGCCCGGATACTGTCTCCGCGCGGCAGCGCCATTGCCGAGCCCCGCACCAACCAGCTGTTCGTCACCGACATCCCGTCCAAACTCGAGCAGGTGCAGGCACTGATCGCCAAGCTCGATATCCCGATTCGCCAGGTGCTGATTGAAGCCCGCATCGTGGAAGCGGACGACCGTTTCGGCCGATCCATTGGCGTTCGCCTGGGCGGTAGCGACTTGCGCGGCGTGAGTGGCGGCGACGCGGGCTACGGAATAGGCGGAAGCAATCGTATTGCGATTGGGGGGAGCTACAACGCCGTTTCCAGTACCACTCGCGAGAGCGAGAACGTGCTCAACACGCTCAACACGTCGTTCATTAATTTGCCTTCCACTGGCGCAGGTGGATTCTCGCCCGCCGCTTTTGCGGTGTCCTTGTTCAGTTCGACCGCCAATCGTTTCTTGAACTTGGAAATTTCTGCATTGGAAGCCGATGGGCGTGGAAAAATTGTCTCCAGTCCACGGGTGGTGACAGCCGACCAAGTGAAAGCCTTGATTGAGCAGGGCACTGAATATCCTTACCAGACGGCCACCTCCAGTGGTGCAACCGCCATTGCCTTTCGCAAAGCGAACCTGAAACTGGAGGTGACGCCACAGATCACGCCCGAAGGCGGCATCATCCTCGATGTCGACATCAACAAAGACAGCCGCGGCGAGACCACCACCGCCGGTATTGCCATCAACACCAAGCACATCCAGACGCAGGTGCTCGTTGAAAACGGCGGCACCGTTGTCATTGGCGGCATCTTCGAATTGATCGAGGTAGAGGATGTCACCAAGGTCCCGTTGTTTGGCGATCTGCCGGTGGTTGGGAATCTGTTCAAGAACCGCAGCAAGACGGCGAATAAATCGGAATTGTTGGTGTTCATCACACCGCGGGTGATTTCAGATCGTGGTGTGATGCGCTAACTCGTCAGCTCAATATGAAGAATCTCTTGGTAAGGAAGGCATATATGGTTCAATGGCTCGCAGTGTTGCTGGTAACTGCCCTGTTGACGGCTTGTGGCGGGGGCGGGGGAAGTCCAGGCCAAGTAGGGGGGGTACAGGCGGTGGAT
>JAGXRS010000072.1 GCA_018335615.1 Hydrogenophaga sp.
GGCCTGATCGAGAACGCCAAGGACGTGCTGCTGATGCTGTTCGACGCCGACGCCGAGTACTGCGCCGACACCCTAGAAGACATCTACGACGACCTGGAGAAGGTCAGCTCCAAGGTGCTCTCCAGCGAGGCCAATGACAGCGCGCTGGGCGAGGCGCTCGGCGCCATTGCACGCCACGAAGACATGTCGGGCCGGATCCGCCGCAACGTGATGGACACACGGCGCGCCGTCAGCTTCATGATGCGCAGCCGCCTGCTGAGTGCCGAGCAGTTCGAAGACGCGCGCCAGATCCTGCGCGACCTGGACTCGCTGGACGGCCACACGGCCTTTCTGTTCGACAAGATCAACTTCCTGATGGACGCCACGGTCGGCTTCATCAACATCAACCAGAACAAGATCATCAAGATCTTCTCGGTGGCCAGTGTGTCGCTGCTGCCGCCCACGCTGGTGGCCAGCAGCTACGGCATGAACTTCCGGTTCATGCCCGAACTGGACTGGCAGCTGGGTTACCCGTTCGCCATCGGACTGATGATCGTGTCGGCCGTGGTGCCGATGTGGTATTTCCGCAAACGGGGCTGGTTGAGGTAGCCCCATCCCGCGCCGCGCGTGCGGTGTGGGGCCGGCTGCGGCTGCGGCTGCGGCTGCGAAGGCTGATCAAGTGCTCAACAGCATGTTGAGCACGCCGCTGCTGTAGCGACTGGCCACGTCGCGCAGGAAGCGGGGAAAGTCGACGTGCGCCGCGTCGTCGGCGCGGTCGGAAATGGTGCGCACCACCGCCAGGGGCACACGGAAATCGTGGCAGACCTGGGCAAAGGCCGCACCTTCCATTTCCACCGCCAGCGCCTCGGGCAGTTCGCGCTGCAGGACCCGGCTCTCCTGCGTCGTGGCCACAAAGCGGTCGCCACTGAGCACCAGGCCCTGGTGCAGGCGGGGCGCGCGCAATCCGAAGGCTTGCAGGGTGTCAGCCCCCAGATGCTGCGGCAGCGCGTGCAACATGCGTTCGCAGGCCCGTGCCAGGGCATCGGTGAGCGCGTCGTCGGTGCTGAAGCGGGAGCGGCCATACCCCGGCACCTCGTGTCGCGGGAACAAGGGTGAGGCGTCCATGTCGTGCTGGAGCAATGCACGCGCCAGCACCACATCACCCACGTTCACGCCAGCCCCCAGCCCGCCGGCCACACCGGTGAACACGATGCGCTGCACCCCGAAGTGCTGGATCAGCAGCGTGGCGGTGGTGGCCGCGGCCACCTTGCCGATGCCGCTGAGCACCGCCACCACCTCCTGCCCGTGCAGGTGCCCCCGCCAGAAATCCCGGCCCGCCAGCGTCTGCCGCCGCTCGTCGGGCATCAAGGCCAGGACACCGGCCAGTTCATCGTGCAGGGCGGAAACGATCGCGGTGCGGGGTGCGGCAGCAGTCATCCGCGCATTGGACCAGAAGGCCAGGGCCTACACCTCCAACAGAAAAGCCCGTGTGGTGCGCGCACCTCAGATCCCGGATGCGCTCGGTCAGCTGGGCGCGGGCGCGTCACTTTTTCCAGAACCGCGACGTGAACAGCACCAGCACCGTCAGCAGCTCCAGCCGCCCCAGCAGCATGGCAAACGACAGCACCCAGATCTGGAACGGATGCAGGCCGCCGAAGTTGCCGGCCGGCCCCACCTCGCCCAGCCCGGGGCCGATGTTGTTCACCGTGGCGACCACGGCCGTGAAGGCGGTCACAATGTCCATGCCGGTGAAGAGCAGCAGCATGGCCAGCCCGATGGTGGCAGCGCCGTAGATCAGCATGAAGCCCAGCACCGCCGTCATCACCGACATGGGCATGACGCCACCGCCCAGCGTCACCGGGTTGACCACGCGCGGGTGGATGATGCGCACCAGCTCGCGCCGCGCCTGCTTCACCAGCAGGATCATGCGCACCATCTTGATGCCGCCCCCCGTGGAGCCGGCGCACGACACGAAGCAGCCCAGGAACATCAGCAGCACCGGCGCGAACACCGGCCACAGCGAGTAGTCGGTGGCCGAATAACCGGTGGTGGTGGCCAGCGAGAGCACATGGAAGGCGCTGGCCCGCAGGGCGTCGGGGAAATGGTCGTACACGCCCTGCGCCGCCAGCAGCACCGCGATCAGCGCGATGGACGCCACCAGCACGGCGAAGTAGGTGCGGATTTCGCGGTCATGCGTGATGGGCTGCAGCGAGCGGCTGCGCAGCACGATGAAATAGCGCATGAAGCTGATGCCGGCCAGCGACATGAACACCACGGCCACCCATTCGATGGCCGGAGACTCGAAGTAGCCGATGCTGGCGTCGTGCGACGAGAAGCCACCCAGGCCCATGGTGGTGCACATGTGCATGAAAGCATCGGCCCAGTCCATGCCAGCCCAGCGGTAGGCCAGCAGACAGGCCGCCGAGAACAGGAAGTACACGCCCCACAGGCCGCGCGCGGTTTCGGCAATGCGCGGGGTGAACTTGGTGTCTTTCATCGGCCCCGGCGTTTCGGCCCTGTACAGCTGCACGCCACCCAGCCCCAGCAGCGGCAGCACCGCCACCACCAGCAGCATGATGCCCAGCCCCCCGATGAGCTGCAGGAAGCAGCGCCAGATGTTCACCGACACCGGCAGGTCGTCGAGCCCGGTGAGCGCGGTGGCGCCGGTGGCGGTCAGCGCGCTCATGGCCTCGAAGTAGGCCTTGGTCCAGGTGATGTCGGGCACGGTGTGCATCAGTGGCAGCGCCGAGTAGGCGGGCAGCACCACCCACACCAGGTTGACCAGCAGAAAGCCGTCCTTGGCCATGAGCTCGCGCCGGTAGCGGTGGGTGGCCAGCAGGAGGCCCAGGCCGCTGGCACTGCTGACGGTGAAACTCACCGCCCAGATCGCGGTGTTCCGGTCGTCCAGAAACCAGGCCCAGGCCAGTGGCACCAGAAACGCGACGGAAAACGCCAGCAGGATGCGGGAGAAAACCGACAGGACGGGCAACAGGCTGTACATAGGTCAATCTTATTTGCGCCAGAACCCGCGGGTGAACAGCACCAGGAAGGACAGCATTTCCAGCCGCCCCATCACCATGGCCAGCGTGCACACCCAGAGCTGGAAATCCGTCAGTCCGGCGTAGCTGCCAGCCGGTCCGATCTCGTTGAGGCCAGGGCCCATGTTGTTCACGCTGGCCACCACGGCGGTGAACGCGGTGTCAAACGGCATGTCGGTCAGCAGCAGCACCATGGTCAGGCCGATGAGCGTGGCGCCATAGACCAGCATGAAGCCCAGCACGGCAAAAATGGTGCTGTTCTCCACCGCGCTGCCGCCCAGCGTGACCGGCTGCACCGCGCGCGGGTGGATGATGCGGCGCATTTCCCGGCGCGCCTGCTTGACCAGGATGACGATGCGCGCCATCTTGATGCCGGCCCCGGTGGAGCCCGCGCTGGTGGCCACGCCCGACAGCATGATCATGAACAGCGGCGCGAACACCGGCCACAGCGTGTAGTCCACCGTCGAATAACCGGTGGTGGAGCCGATGGACACCACGTTGAACAGCGCAACTCGCAAGGCTTCGGCCGGGTCGCTCAGGGTACCCTTGAACAGCAGCAGCGCCGCGATGAACACGCTGGAGCCCACCAGCAGCAGCACGGAGCCGCGCCACTCCACGTCGCGCCAGATGCGCCCGGGCTGGCGTTTGGTCAGCGCCGAGAAGTACAGCGCAAAGTTGCAGCTGGCGATCAGCATGAAGGCAATGGCGATCCACTCCAGCGTGGGCGACTGGAAATAGCCGAAGCTGCTGTCGTGCGAGGACAGGCCGCCCAGGCTCAGGGTGGAGAACATGTGGGTGGCGGCATCCAGCGGCGTCATGCCGCCGGCCCAGTAGGCCAGCGCACAGGCCACGGACAGCAGGCAGTACACGCTCCACAGGCCCTTGGCGGTCTCGGTGATGCGGGGCGTGAGCTTGGCGTCTTTCATGGGGCCGGTGGCCTCGGCGCGAAACAGCTGGCTGCCGCCCACGCCCAGCATCGGCAAAATTGCCACCGCCAGCACCAGAATGCCCATCCCGCCCAGCCACTGCAGGAAGCAGCGCCAGAGGTTGATGGAGCCGGGCAGCGCATCCAGCCCGGTCAGCACGGTGGAGCCGGTCGTGGTCAGCCCCGACATGGCCTCGAAATACGCCCGCGTGAATCCCACGGGGGTGCCGACCTGGTGGAAGTACAGCAGAAAAGGCAGACAGGCAAACAGCGGCAGCAGCGTCCACGAGAGGCCCACCAGCAGGATGCCGTCGCGGGTCTGCAGCTCCAGCTGGCGGCCCACCTGCCAGACGGCGCTGCGCATGAGACCCCCGACCAGGAACGTCAGGACAATAGCCGGCGGGTAGGCCGCATGGGCACCGTCCTGCAGGGTCCACGACACCGCCAACGGCACCAGCATGGCCAGGGCGAACACCATCACGATCACCCCGAGCACGGGGAAAATGCGCAAGAACGGCACGGCGGATGTCAGCCAAAAAACGTGGCACTGACCTGGAACAGCCGCTCCACCTCGCGCACCAGGCGCTTGTTGGGGATGAAGATGATGATGTGGTCGTCGGTCTCGATCACCGTGTCGTGGTGCGGCATCAGCACCTCGGACTTGCGACCCTCGCCGCGCACGATGGCGCCGATGCGCGTGCCCTTGGGCAGCTTGATCTCCTCCACCTTGCGCCCGACCAGCTTGGAGGTCTTGAGGTCGCCGCGCGCAATGCCTTCCAGCGCCTCGGCAGCACCCCGGCGCAGGCTGTGCACGGCCGCCACGTCGCCGCGGCGCAGGTGCGTGAGCAGCTCGCCGATGACGGTCTGCGCGGGCGAGATGGCGATGTCGATGGTGCTGCCCTGCATCATGTCGGCGTAGGCGCGGCGGTTGATGAGCGCCATCACGCGGCCCGCACCCAGGCGCTTGGCCAGCATGGACGACATGATGTTGTCCTCGTCGTCGCTGGTGAGCGCCAGGAACAGGTCCATCTGGCCGACGTTTTCTTCCAGCAGCAGGTCTTCATCCGCACCGTCGCCGTGCAGCACCAGCATGCTCGACGGCAGCTGGCTGGCCAGGTACTCGCAGCGCTTCTTGTCCTGCTCGATGATCTTCACCTCGCACTGCCCCACCAGGCTGCGCGCCAGCCGCAGGCCGACCTTGCCGCCGCCGGCGATCATGACGCGCTGCACCGGCTTGTCGATGTTGTGGATGGCGCCCAGCACGTAGCGGATCTTGCGCGTGTCGGCCAGAACAAATACCTCGTCGCCCGCCAGAATACGCGTGGTCTTGGTGGCCTCCATCTCGGTGTCGAGCCGGTAGAGCGCCACCACGCGCATCTCGGCGTGGGGGAAGCGGTCGCGGAACTCGCCGATGGTGTGGCCCACCAGCGCGCCGCCGTGCGCGGCGCGCATGGCGATCAGGCTGGCGCGGCCGTCGGCAAACTCCAGCACCTGCAGCGCCTCGGGGTAGCTGATGAGCTGGTGGATGTAGCGCGTGACCGATTCTTCGGGGCAGATCACATGGTCCACCGCGAAACCGTTCTTGCCGAGCAATTCGGCGCCTTCGAGGAATTCAGGCGAGCGCAGCCGGGCGATGGTGCTGGGCACGTTGAAGATGTCGTGCGCCACCTTGCAGACCACCAGGTTCGACTCGTCGGCCGCGGCGCAGGCGATCACCATGTCGGCGTCCTGCGCACCGGCTTCGCGCAGCACGGAGGGCTGGATGCCGTTGCCGACCACGCCGCGCAGGTCCAGCCGGTCTTCCAGCAGACGCAGGCGGGCGGGGTCCTGGTCGATGACGGTGATGTCGTTCTGTTCGGAAACCAGGCTCTCCGCCACGCTCTCGCCCACGCGGCCGGCACCCAGGATGATGATGTTCATAACGGGATGTTACTCCCGGCTCCCGCCTGCACCGCCTGCGGCGTCACCCCCCCAAGGGGGCGGCACTGGCGG
>JAGXRS010000073.1 GCA_018335615.1 Hydrogenophaga sp.
TGCGATTGACCTGCGTCAAAACCCCAGCCGACCACCCCCCATAAGCTTCACGCCCATGAACACCACCGCCACCCTGGACGCCCCCGCCACCCTCGACTGGACGCCAGCCCTGTCCGTGGGTGACACGCGCATGGACGACACGCACGAAGAGTTCGTGACCCTGCTCAACCAGCTGCTGGCCACACCGCAAGACGAACAGCTGCCGCTGTACAAGGCCTTCATCGACCACACGGTGGAGCACTTTGCGCAGGAAGAACGCTGGATGCTCGCCACCGGCTTCGCGCCCGACAACTGCCACGCCAGCCACCACGCCACCATTCTGGAAACGATGAACGCGGTGGTGGAGCACTACGAGAAAGAAGACAAGGAGATCATCACCCGCCTGGCCGTGGCCCTGGCCGAGTGGTTTCCTCAGCACGCCGCCAGCATGGATGCCGGCCTGGCCCTGCACCTGAAAGACGTGGGTTTCGACACCACCACCGAAACCCTGGCCGACCCGGCCAAGGTGCGCCCGGCCAGCATGAGCGGCTGCGGCAGCGTCAGCTGCAGCTGACCCGGGCGACCGCCGTGCGGTCATCGTCACCCTGGGGTGACGGCCCCGGCCTGACGGGGTGCCGGACTCCGTCGAGCTGAGCCTGTCGACGGCTCCTCCACACCCGCTCATGGACGCGCCCAGGCGAGCGCTGATCGCCAGCCTGCGCCACCGCCACGCTCGCCACGCTCGCCACCCTCGCCCGCCGCGCGGCAACGGCCGGGACCGCAGAGCCAACCAGATCCCGTGGCCTGATGTGGGTGAGCCGCGCTTCATCGGCGCCCACTTTTGTGGAACTGCGCCCAGTCAAAGCGATCTTGCCGAGCAGACGGGCCACAGCGTGTAAAAGTTGAGGGCCACGGATCCATACGGCCCCAGACAAACCAAGGTCAACAGCATGACGCCGACCCGGCCAGACCATCCACGGTTGCACGCGCCCCAGGCGGCGGCCCTTGTGGGTGCGCTCGTGGGCGCTGTGCTGGCGCTCCATGCACTGGCGTGGGTGTTCCGCTCGTTGAGTTGCCTGGCCGTGGCCGCCGCGGTGGCGGTGGTGGCCTATCCGGTGTGGCGCCTGCTGGTGGAGCGGGCGCAGTTGCGCCGCCAAGCCATTCTGCAAACCGTTGCCGAAGACCAGAGCACCCTCGTGCGCTGGCTGTGGCGGGGCACACTGCTCCAGGTGGCGCTGGTCTTTGTGGCGTTGGTGAACGCGGCGCTGTTGCTGGGTGTCCTGGCGACGCTCAGGCCCTGGCACTGGGTTGTTCTGCTGGGCGATGCGCTGGTGCTGGGCCTGGTCTTTCAGGGCGCCAGGCGGTCTTTGGCCTTGCAGATTCGCGCCCCTTACCGGGGCTTGGTGGCGCGCCTGTGGCCGGTCATGGCGGGGAATGTCGTGCTGCTGGTGGTGGCATTTGTCGCCCTGGACTTTTACGCGGAACACCCGATCGTGCCGGGTCCGTGGCTGGATGTTGCCCAGCGTGCGTTTCACGATGGCCGAGCGGCCGCGGCATGCCCCGTGGCGGCGACCTGGCTCGGTGCCGTCCACGCGGTGGACCAGATGGCCTGGAAGGTGGCCATCGACACGCTGCCCACCTTGCCCGGCATGCCGACGCGCCTGCTGGGATGGGCCCTGTTTCTGGCTTGGACGGGCCTTGGGGCGGTGCTCGTCAGCCGCTTTCTGCTGGGCGTTGTGGCGTGGGCCGAGGCGTGGCGCCCCAAGCCCGACCGTGCGTCCCCGCTCACGCCGCCCCTTACGGCGGCACCCCGCACGGCGCCCATGGGCAGCCTGTGGCGCAGCTTTGTGGCCACCATCGTGGTGCTTGCTGTGATCTCGTTGCTGGCGACCTGGAAACTGGCCGGCTGGAAGCCCGCCGTCGAGGACGCCGCGTCATCCGGGCTGTCCATCAATGACGACCCGTGCGCCGGGGTGGCGGTTGACACGGCGGGCCTTCGGTCCACGCTGACAGACCAGATCCAGCAAGCCCGGCTGGACTCACACCGCATGGCCGATCAGCACATAGACGCTTTGCTGGATACCGCTTTTGGCCGCGCCGAGCAGGGCGTGGATGCCTACTTGGCGTGGTATTTCAGTCTGTACGGGGATTACAGCCGCTTGGCGGCGGTGATGGTGGGCGATCTGGGCCAGGTGATGCAGGACAACCTCATCCGGCATGTGTTTGGCGACACGGGCTTTGAACACATCATCGAGTCGCACTCCCAGGCCATTCACGCGGCGATGGCGCAGCACATGCTCAGCGTGGCCCCGGACTTGGCACAGGGGGTGCGCGCCACCGTCACCGACGCGCGGTGCCCGGTTTCCTCGCTCAACCTCGATGCACTCGCCGACCTGGGCCCCGACCGGATACATGCCGCGGTGTCGACGGCCTCGGCGGTGACCGTGGGCACGGTGACCGCCAAGGCGGTGGCACAGAAAGCGGTGGCGGCAGCGGCGGGCAAGGCGGCAGCCAGCGGTTCGCTGAAGCTGGCGGCCACCTTGGCTGCCAAGGCGGTGGCCAAACCGGGTGCGGCGCTGGCCGCTGGCACGGCGGCCACGGCGGTGTGCGCCCCCACGGGGCCGGCGGCGCTGCTGTGCGGCATCGCCGCCGGCGTGGTCACCTGGATCACCGTTGACAAGGCGGCGATCGAGATAGAAGCGCATTTGAAGCGCGACGACATGCGGGCCGATCTGATGGCGGTACTGAACGAACAGCGTGCCGCCATGCGCGCGGAACTGCAGGCCATCCACCACGGGCTCGCCGATGCGTACGCGGCCGAGATCGATGCACGGGCGCAGCGGGTGTTTGTACCGGCACGGGATGGGGTGTGAAAGCCTGGCCGCCCCACTGGGGGGAACGACCAGCCGTCGTGGCGCACGCCCGCCGCGAGGCCTGTCCTGGTCACGAGCCAGGTCGGCGCGTTCGAACGGCTGCCGGGTCTGCGGCAGGAGAACGGGGGTCGGCGTTTGACCTGGGGATGCGGACTCAGCCTGCGTTGAGCAGCCGCTCCCGCAACGCCGTCTTCAACACCTTGCCGTAATTGTTCTTCGGCAGCGCTTCCACTATTTCGTAACGCTTGGGCCGCTTGAAGCGCGCGATCTGATCCAGGCAAAAGGCGTCCAGCGCCGTCGCATCCACTGCCATCCCCGCTTGCGGCACCACAAACGCCACCACGATTTCACCCCACTCCGGGTCCGGTGCGCCGACCACGGCCACCTCGGCCACGCCGGTGGCGGTGAGCAGCACCTCTTCCACCTCGCGCGGGTAGATGTTGCTGCCACCGCTGATGATGAGGTCTTTGCTGCGGTCCTTCAGGGTGAGGAAGCCGTCGGCGTCCAGCGCGCCCATGTCGCCGGTCCAGAGCCAGCCGTCGCGAATGGCGGCGGCGGTGGCTGGCGCGTTCTGCCAGTAGCCGGCCATGACGCTGTCGCCCTGTATCAGCACCTCGCCCACGGCGCCGGGTGGTAGGGGCTGGCCGTCTGGCCCGGCCACGCGGATGCGCACGGGCGTCTGCGCCACGCCCACGGAGGCGATGCGCGCAGCAAAGCGTGGGTGTGCGGTGTCGGCCAGTTGCGCGCGGCCGAGCGCGGTGCCCACCATGGGGCTTTCGCCCTGACCGTAGATTTGCACGAAACGCGGGCCCATCACGCCCAGGGCGCGCTGGATGTCGGCCGCGTACATGGGCGCGCCGCCGTAGACGATGGTCTTGAAGCTCTGGCCGCATTGCTCGGGCGTGAGGCCTTGCGCCTCGGCTTCGTCCACGATGCGTTTGACGATGGTCGGCGCCGCGAAGAGCGAGAGCGGGCCGAGCTGGCGGCCCAGCTCGAACAGCTCGGCGGCGTCAAAGCCGCCGGAGGCGGGCACCACATGCCGCGCGCCGGCCATGAGGTGCGCAATGGCGTAGAGGCCGGCGCCGTGCGACATGGGCGCGGCGTAGGCGATGGCGTCTGGCGGCGCAACCGGGTCCACGTCGTTGAAATAGGTGAGCCCCATGGTCATGAGGTTGCGGTGCGTGAGCATCACGCCCTTGGGGCGGCCGGTGGTGCCGCTGGTGTAAAACAGCCAGGCGGTGTCGGTTGGGGCACGCTCGATGATGGCTGGCAGGGCTTCGACAGGCTCAGCCTGAGCGGCGACGGGCCCACCACGCGCAGCAAGGGCCTCCGCCGCCATGCCGGGTGGCTCAGCCGCCACGGTATCGGTCCCGCCCTTCATCCACGTGTCGCAAACGGCGCTGTCGGCCTCCATCACGCCGTCCAGTCCGGTGAGCGCGGCCGGGTCGGGCAGCACGTCGGCGGTGACGAAAGCCCAGCGGGCCTGGGCGTTGTCCACGATCCACTGCAGCTCCCGGGGGTGCAGCTTGGCGTTCACCGGCACCACCACCAGGCCGGCCCACCAGGCGCCGAACATCAGTTCCAGGTAGCGCGGGTGATTGCGCATGAAGAGCACCACACGCTCGCCCGGCTGCAGGCCGGCTGCCCGCAGCCGGGCACCCACCCGCGCGGCGCGGGCCGCCCATTCACCCTGGGTGGCCACGCAGCGGGTGCCGCTGAAGATGGCGGGGCGGTGGCGGTCGGCCAGGGCCGCGCGTTCGAGCAGATGGGCAAGGTTCATGGGCTGGACTCGTGAGCTGGCGACGATTCAAGTCCCACAAGACACCTGCCTCAGGGGCAAGCGCACGGCGGGCCTGGACGGGCCCACTGGGTTGAGCATCACCGTTACACGCATTTTCACTGTTCAGCGACGCAGAACGGCAGCTGTCAGCCAACTTCAAACCGAGCGGGCTTACAGTGGTCCGCATGAACGATGCGCTGCCACCCCTGATCACCGCCCTGCTGGAGCCGGCCCGCTACCCGCACGCGGTGGAGCGCGTGGAACTGGTGGAGACGCACGGCGCCTGGGTGCTGCTGGCCGGGGAATTCGCCTACAAGATCAAGAAACCGGTGCGTTTTCCGTTCATGGACTTCAGCACGCTGGCCCTGCGCCGCCAGGCCTGCGAGACCGAACTGCGCGTGAACCGGCGCTTTCAGCAGGCGGACCGCCCCGCCACGCAGCTGTACCGCGCGGTCTTGCCCATTCTGGGCACGCCGGAGCAGCCCCACTGGGGCGGTGCCGGCCAGGGCGACGAGGCCAAGGCCATCGAATTCGCGGTGAAGATGTGCCGCTTTGACGAAGCCTGCCGCCTGGACCACCTGTGCAAACGCGGCGCGCTCACCTCCGAGCACATGATCGGCCTGGCGCGGCGCATGGCGGTGTTCCAGGCCCGCGCGGCCGTGGCCAGCCCCAGCGACCCGCTGGGTCACCCGACGGGCACGATGCGCTGGCCGCGCGACAACTTCCACACCTTGCGCACCGCCTTGACGGCACCCGCCGACGCCGCCCGGGTGCACGAACTGAGCCAGTGGGCCGAGCAGCGCTTCAACGCCATCGAGCCCCTGCTGGCCCGCCGGCGCCAGAAAGAACGGGTGCGCGAAGGCCATGGCGACCTGCACCTGGGCAACCTCGTGCTGATCCAGGACGAACACGGCACCGAGGTGCTGCCCTTCGACGCCATCGAGTTCAACGACGACCTGCGCTGGATCGACGTGGCCAACGACATGGCCTTTGCCTGGATGGACCTGCTGAACCACGGCTGCCATGGCATGGCCAACGTGCTGCTGAGCGCATGGCTGGACGACACCGGTGATGTGTCGGCCCCCACCGTGTGGACCTTCTTTGCCAGCTACCGCGCCGGCGTGCGCGCCAAGGTGGCGGCCATCCGCATGCAGCAGCTGCGCGACGCGGGCGACACCCAGCAGGCAGAAGCCAGCCTGGCCGAGGTGCGGCGCTACCTGGCGCTGGCGCACGACATCGCCCACCCACCCAAGCCGCGGCTGGTCATCGCACACGGCCTCTCGGGTAGCGGCAAGACATGGGCTTCCAGCCACTGGCTCGCCGCCGAGGCCAGCGGGCGGGCGGTGCGCCTGCGCTCCGATGTGGAACGCAAACGCCTGCACGGCCTGAGCGCGCTGGCCGTCAGCGGCTCCGGACTGAACGCCGGGCTGTACAGCGCGCAATCGCATGGCGACACCTATGGCTCGCTGCTGGCGCGCGCGCGCCGGCTGCTGTGCGAAGACTGGACGGTGCTGGTGGACGCCGCCTTCCTGCGCGCGGGCGAGCGCCAGGCATTTGCTGCGCTGGCCGATGAGCAGCGCGTGCCCTTCCACATCCTGGCCTGCGAGGCGCCGGTCGATGTGCTGCGCCAGCGCATCACCGAGCGGCAGGCGCGCGGCAACGACGCATCGGAAGCCACGGTGGCGGTGCTGGAGCAGCAGATGGGCTGGCTGGAGCCTCTGAGCGACGCCGAACGGGCGCAGGTCTGGCCCACGCCGGGCTGACGGCGAACGCAAGAAATTTCAATGTCGCGCGGGCGCGTTTCACGCCGCACAAAAAAGCCCGCCGCTACCATCTGGAGCTCTCGTTCGCCCAACCACAACACCGGAGACCTCCCCCATGACCGTGATCACCAACATCGAAGACCTGCGCATCCTGGCCCAGAAACGGGTACCGCGCATGTTCTACGACTACGCCGATTCCGGCTCGTGGACCGAGGGCACCTACCGCGCGAACGCCAGCGATTTCCAGAAGATCAAGCTGCGCCAGCGCGTGGCGGTGAACATGGAAAACCGCAGCACGCGCAGCACCATGGTGGGCCAGAGCGTGGCGATGCCGGTGGCGATCGCGCCCACGGGCCTCACGGGCATGCAGCACGCCGACGGCGAGATCCTGGCCGCGCGCGCGGCGAAGAAGATGGGCGTGCCCTTCACGCTCTCCACCATGAGCATCTGCTCGATCGAGGACGTGGCGCAGCACGCGGGCGACGGTTTCTGGTTCCAGCTGTACGTGATGAAAGACCGCGACTTCATCGAGCGCCTGATCGACCGCGCCAAGGCCGCCCGCTGCTCGGCGCTGGTGCTCACGCTGGACCTGCAGATCCTGGGCCAGCGCCACAAGGATCTGAAGAACGGCCTGTCGGCCCCGCCCAAGCTCACCCTTGCGAACATGATCAACATCGCCACGAAGCCCGGCTGGGCGCTGGGCATGCTGGGCACCAAACGGCGCGAGTTCGGCAACATCGTCGGCCATGTGAAGGGTGTGGACAACATGGGCTCGCTCAGCGAATGGACGGCCAAGCAGTTCGACCCGGCGCTCAACTGGGGCGACGTGGAGTGGATCAAGAAGCGCTGGGGCGGCAAGCTCATCCTCAAGGGCATCCAGGACGTGATCGACGCGAAACTGGCCGTGGAATCGGGTGCGGACGCGCTGATCGTCTCCAACCACGGCGGCCGCCAGCTCGATGGCGCGCAGAGCAGCATCGAATGCCTGCCCACCATCGTGGAGGCCGTGGGCCAGCAGATCGAGGTGCACATGGACGGCGGCATCCGCAGCGGGCAGGACGTGCTCAAGGCCCGGGCGCTGGGGGCGCGCGGCGTGTACATCGGCCGACCGTTCCTGTACGGCCTGGGCGCCATGGGCGAGGCCGGCGTGACCAAGTGCCTGGAGATCCTGCACAAGGAACTGGACATCACCATGGCGTTCTGCGGCCACACCAATATCGAGACCGTGGACAAAGGCATACTGCTGCCCGGAACCTACCCCCTGCCCATGTCCGCCTGACCGTCACCGATGAACACACCCGCGCCCAGCCCCTCCGACCTGCCCAAGCCCCCTGCCCGTGTCAGCCGCTGGTGGCGGGCACTGGCCTACTTCCTGGCGCTGGTGTTGCTGCTGGGCGTGGCCACCACCTTCAGCCTGTACGAGCAGCTGAAGGCGCAGATCCAGCACCTGCAGACCCGCGTGGCGCAGGTGCCGCAGGTGCGCTACATCTCGGTGCTGCTGGATGCGCAGCAGCAACCCGCCATGCTCGTCACGCTGGATCCGCAGGCGGG
>JAGXRS010000074.1 GCA_018335615.1 Hydrogenophaga sp.
TGGACTGGTTGGCGGGCCACGAAGCCAGCGAGCACCAGGCGGGCCCGCGCTTCGAGCAGGCCGAGGCGGCCCTGAGTGCGCAGGCGGGGCCATGGACGCTCTACGGCAAGCTCGACCGGATCGACCGCCAGTCCAGCCCGCAGGGGCCGATACCGTTCGTGATCGACTACAAGACCGAATCGCGCAGCACCACCGGCGAGCGGGTGAAGGAGGCGCTGGAAGACACCCAGCTCGCTTTCTATGCGGCCCTGCTGCCCGACGAGAACCTGCGCGCCGCCTACCTGAGCATCACCGACAAGCGCGGCGACAGCACCAAAGACCGCCCCACGCAACTGATCGAGCAGCCCGACGTGCTGTGGGCGCGCGACCAGCTGCGCCAAGGCCTGGTGCACGACATGGCCCGCATCGCCGACGGGCAGCCCCTGCCGGCGCTGGGAGAAGGCCGGGTGTGCGACTTCTGCGCCGCGCGCGGCCTGTGCCGCAAAGACTTCTGGAGAGCCGGATGAACCCCGTACCAGCAGCGGCCGTGTCGCCCGATGCACCGCCCATGCAGCCCACGCCCGATGACCAGGCGGCGGCCTATCGCATCAACGGCACGCAGGTCGCCCGGGGAACCTTCTATGCCCTGGCCTGTGATCCCACCCGCAGCGTGGCGGTGGAAGCCTGCGCGGGCGCCGGCAAAACCTGGATGCTGGTTTCACGCATCCTGCGCGCTCTGCTCGACGGCTGCGCGCCGCAGGACATCCTGGCCATCACCTTCACCAAGAAGGCGGCCGGCGAGATGCGCGACCGGCTCAACGCCGAGATGCGCCGGTGCGCCAGCCTGCCGGACGCCGATCTGCAGGAGGCACTGTGCACCCGGGGCATGGGCCAGGCCGAAGCCGCGCGCCGGGTGGACGAGCTGCGCAGCCTGCACCAGCGCGTCACGGCGCTGGGCCGGCCGGTGCAGGTCCGCACCTTCCACAGCTGGTTCGCGTCCCTGTTGCGCGGCGCCCCGCTCTCCGTGCTGCAGGAGTTGCGCCTGCCCGCGCAATACGAACTGCTGGAAGACGACGCCCGCGCCGTCGCCCTGGTGTGGCCCCGCTTTTACGCCGCCCTGGCCGCCAGCCCCATTGATCGGGCCGACTTCATGGCCAGCGTGGCCGAGCACGGCCGCCACCAGACGATGAAGGCCCTGCTCAATGCGCTGCAGAAGCGCGTGGAGTTTGCGCTGGCCGATGCCGCCGGCGTGGTGGAGGCCTCGGTCCAGACCTTTGGCGCGCTGCACCCGCAGTGGCAGGCGCTGTCCGCGCCCGAGCTGTCACTGGCCGTGGCGAGCGCGCGTGATCGCTGGCAGGCCTGGGCGCGCGACCTGGCGGCCGAGTCCAACAAGACGCCCAAGGCCGCCGCCGCCGCCGTGATCGGCGCCTTTGGGCTGCCCGACGACGCGGTCCACATGCCGCGACGGTTCGCGCTGCTGCGCAAAGCCTTTTTTGTCGCGGGTGACGACCGCCTCAGCAACCACCTCGCCAAATACCCGGCGGCGCAGGAGGTCGAGGCCGAGCTGCAGGCCTTGTGCGCCGCCCGGCGCCAGCACCTGGCGTGGCTGCACCACCAGCGCATGGCCCGGCTCAGCCGCGTGCTGCTGGCGGCCTACGCCGATCTCAAGCGCGAACGGGGCTGGGTCGACATGAACGACGTGGAGGGGGCGGCACAGCGTCTGCTGGGCGATCCTGAGCTGTCCGGCTGGATGCAGCAGCGCCTGGACGCGCGCGTGCGCCATGTGCTGATCGACGAGTTTCAGGACACCAACCCGCTGCAGTGGCAGTCGCTCTACGGCTGGCTGTCGTCGTATGCCGGCGCAGGCCCCGGCGAAGCGCCCTGCGTGTTCCTGGTGGGCGATCCCAAGCAGTCCATCTACCGCTTCCGGCGCGCCGAGCCGCAGGTGTTCAAAGCCGCGCAGGCCTTTGTGGTGCACGGCCTCTCGGGCGCCCTGCTGAGCTGTGACCACACGCGCCGTTGCGCCCAGGGCGTGGTCAAAGTGCTCAACAGCGCGATGCTGGCTGCCGTGCAGTCGGGCGAATACGGCAGCGCTTACCGCGCACACACGACGCAAAGTGAGGAGCCCGGCGCGGTGCTGGCTTTGCCACAGCTGCCGCGCAGCCTGCGCGAGCGCGCCACCGGCGAGAGCGACGCAGAGCCAGTCTGGCGCGACAGCCTGACCACGCCGCGCGTGCTGCCCGAAGACACCATGTCGGCCCTGGAGGCCGGGCAGGCGGCCGACTGGATCGCCCATGAGATCGCCAGTGGCCGGGTGCAGCCCGGCGGCGTGATGGTGCTGTCGCGCCGGCGCGAACGCCTGGGCTGGATGTTCGAGGCCCTGCAAGAGCGCGGCATCGCCAGCGAGCAACCCGAGAAGCTGGACCTGTGCGATGCCCCGGCGGTGCAGGACGTGGTGGCGCTGCTCGACGCCCTGGTGTCGCCCCGGCACGACCTGAGCCTGGCCCGTGCGCTGCGTTCCCCGATCTTCGGCTGGGACGACGGCGCGCTCGCCCAGCTGGCACGCTGGCGCCAGCGCATGAACGGTCCAGGCGACAGCGCAACCCCGATGACGGCGACCGACAGGGCCCGGGCGCAGCCGTCCTGGTGGGATGTGCTGCAACTCCATGCATCCGACGCGTCCGACCTCGATGGGAGGGCGCCCGAGGGTCCGGATGAGGACGCCGCCGCCGCCCAAGCCCCACACCTGTTGATGACGGAGACGGCCCGGCGGCTGGCGCTCTACCGCCAGTGGGTGCTGACACTGCCGCCGCACGATGCCCTGTCGGCTATCTACGAGCACGCCGACCTGCTGGCCCGCTTCGCCCAGGCCGTGCCCCCCAGCCAGCGGGGCGCCGTGCTGGCCCAGCTGCGCGATCTGCTGGCCCAGTCGCTGGCCCAGGAGGGCGGGCGTTTCCTCACCGCCTACCGCTTCGTGCGTGCCCTCAAGGCGGGCGGCATCAAGGCCACGCCCACGCCATCGCCGGGTGCCGTGCGCCTGCTCACGATCCACGGCGCCAAGGGGCTGGAGGCGCACACCGTGTTGCTGCTCGACACCGATGCCGGTCCCTCCCGGCCCGACGCCATGGGGGTGCTGGTGGACTGGCCAGGCGAGGACGCCGTGCCGCGGCGCTTCGTGTTCCTGGCCAGCGAGAAAGCACCACCCACCTGTGCGCAGACCGCCCTGGCCCTTGAGCAGCAGGCGCGCGCGCTGGAGGAGCTCAACGCCCTCTACGTGGCCATCACGCGGGCCGAGGAACGCCTGGTGCTGTCCAGCTTCGAACCCCATCAGCGCAGCAGCAGCGCCACCTGGTACCAGCGCCTGCATGCCCTGGCCACACCTGTCGACGCACCCGAGACCACGTCGGCCACAACACCGGCGCAGGAGGCCGACTTCTCGCTGCCCGCGCTGGCGTCCTTGCCGACTCCTCGGCGCCCGCAGGCTGCCAGCGCCCCGTCGCTGGCTGAGCCTGCGCCGACGCTGCCTGAAGACGACACCGCCGCCCGCACCGGCCTGGCCTTACACCGCCTGCTGCAATGGGTGCCCACGCCGGCGCACGGTTTTGAATGGTCAGCGGTGCACCTTCGGTCCGTGGCGCGGGAATTTGGCTTGGGTGCTGCGCAGATCGACGCGCTGCATGCCACCGCCCGGCACATGCTCATCGGTACGGCGGCCTGGGCCTGGGACGATCAGGTGGTGGACCGCTGGGGCAACGAGGTCGAACTGTTCCACCGCGGCGAACTGCTGCGGCTCGACCGCCTGGTGCGGCACCGCGCCACCGGCTGCTGGTGGGTGCTCGATTTCAAGAGCGCCGAGCGTCCCCAGGACCAGCCTGCGCTGGTGGCACAGATGCGGCGCTACCGCCTGGCGTTGGTCAGCGCGCGCCCCGGCGCCGTGGTGCAGCTGGCCTTCGTCAACCCGCTCGGGGAGCTGATCGAACTGGCGGCCGAGGCCATGTCCGCTTGAGGGCGAGGCCCACCGCCACAGGCGCGTGAAGGCCACCCTCGCGGGTTTGCGTTTCCCTTTTGTTTTTCTTTTTTCTGCATTGCATGTCCGCTTCTGATCTGTTCCCTGCGCCTGCGCACCCCGCGCCCGTCGCCAATGGCGAGCCGCCCACCCTGGCGGTCGATGTGGCCATCGTGGGCGGTGGGCCTGCCGGCCTGATGGCGGCCGAAGTGCTGTCGCGCGCCGGCGTGGCGGTGCACCTGTTCGATGCCATGCCGTCGGTGGGGCGCAAGTTTTTGCTGGCCGGCAAGGGCGGCATGAACCTGACGCACGCCGAGGCGCTGGACGCTTTCATCGGCCGCTACGGCACGCGCGCGCCACGGCTGCGTCCCCTGCTGGAGGCCTTCGGCCCGCAGGCGGTGCGCGACTGGGCTGCGGGTCTGGGCATCGACACCTTCGTGGGCAGTTCGCAGCGGGTGTTTCCCATCGGCATGAAGGCCGCCCCTCTGCTGCGTGCCTGGCTGCACCGGTTGCGTCATCCCGAGAGTGGGGGCCCGGGTGTGGTGTTTCACATGCGGCACCGCTGGCTGGGATGGAGCGACAGCGGGGCGGGCCTGCTGCGGTTCGAAAACCCGCAAGGGCCGTGCACGGTCCAGGCGCGGGCCACCGTGCTCGCCCTCGGCGGCGCCAGCTGGGCCCGGCTGGGGTCAGACGGCGCCTGGGTGCCCTGGCTGGAGCAGGCCGGCGTGCCCGTGGTGCCCTTGCAGCCCAGCAACTGCGGCTTCGACGTGGCGGGCTCGGCGGTACACGGCGTCGCAGCCGGCTGGAGCCCGTATTTCGCCGGCCGT
>JAGXRS010000075.1 GCA_018335615.1 Hydrogenophaga sp.
AAGCCAACGACGACGTCAACCTGGCGGTGCAGGGCAACGGCTCGGCGCGCCAGTCGGTGGTGATGTTCCCGGCGGTCTCGGGTGAGGTCGCTGACGTGGCGTTCCGCCCCGGGCAGGCGGTGCGCGCCGGGCAGGTGTTGCTGCGCCTGGTGGACCGGGCCGAGCGGCTGGCCGCCGAGCTGGCGTCGGCCCGGGTCGATGCCGCCCGGGCGCTGGCCGCGCGCTACGAGGCCACGCGCGGCACCGGCGCCGTGCCCGAAAGCGTGCTGGACGAAGCGCGCGCCACGCTGCGCGCCGCCGAAATCGAGCTGGCGCAGGCCCGCGAAGCCGTGGCCAACCGCGTGGTGCGCGCCCCGTTTGCCGGTGTGGTGGGCCTGGCCACGGTGGAGCGCGGCGACCGCGTGACCGCCGAGACCGCCCTGACCACGCTGGACGACCGACGTGTGCTGTTCATCGACTTCGAGGTGCCCGAGGCCTACCTGGCCCGCGTGGACATCGGCCAGCCCGTGCAGGCCGCGAACCCGGCCTATCCGGGCCGTACCTTCACCGGCACAGTGGCCCAGATCGACAGCCGCGTCGACCCGGTGTCGCGCAATGTGCGCCTTCGCGCGTCGGTGCCCAACACCGACGACCTGCTGCGCTCGGGCATGTCGTTTCAGGTGCAGCTGGGCCTGTCTGGCCAGCCGCGTGTGAGCGTGCCCGAACTCGCCCTGCAGTGGGACCGCGACGGCTCGTTCGTGTGGGTGGTGCGCGAAGGCCAATCGGTCCGGGTGCCGGCGCGCCCGGTGCGCCGCACCGCCGGGCGCGTGTTGCTGGATGGCGAACTGAAGCCTGGCGAGTCGGTGGTGGTCGAGGGTGTGCAACGGCTGCGACCCGGCGTCGCGGTACGCGTGGTGGGCAATGGCGCCCCCGCGCGCAGCCAGCCATGACCGACGACCGAGCCAACGACCTGCCGGCACTGGCCATCCGCCGGCCCTGGCTGGTGATCGTGATCAACCTGCTGATCGTCATCGCCGGCGTGGGCGCCTGGCTCGGTGTGGAGGTGCGCGAGCTGCCCAATATCGACCGGCCCATCGTGGCGGTGCGCGCCGACTGGCCCGGTGCCGCGCCCGAGACGCTCGACGCCGAAGTCACCCGCGTGCTTGAAGGCGCCGCCTCGCGCGTGCCGGGCGTCTTCCTGGTGCGCTCGTCCAGCGAAGAGGGCAACCTGCGCGTCATCATCGAATTCAACCCCGGGGTGGATCTGGTGACCGCCGCCAACGACGTGCGTGATGCCGTGGCGCGGGTCGAGCGTACGCTGCCCGAGGGCGTGCAAGGCCTCACCGTGGTCAAGGCCGACGCCGATGCCTCACCGGTGATGCAGCTGGCGGTTGCCAGCCGCACGCTCGCCGTGGACGAACTCTCACGAGCGGTGGAAGAACGCATCGAGCCCGAGCTGATTTCGGTCGAGGGTGTGGCCGACGTCACGCTCTTCGGCAGCCGCCAGCGCGTGATGCGCGTGCGCATCGACCCGCTGAGACTCGCTGCCTACAACGTGTCGGTGAATGACATCGCCACGCTGCTGCAGAGCGCGCGACTGGACGTGCCGGCGGGCAGCCTGGAGTCCGCCAATCAGGAGGTGCTGGTGCGCGCCAACGCCTCGGTGGCCACGCCCGAGCAGATGCGCGCTCTGCGCGTGCGCCCCGACCTGGCCCTGGGCACGGTGGCCGACATCTACTTCAGCCCGGCCGATGCCAGCTCTTATGTGCGGCTCAACGGCTCGCCGGTGGTCAGCCTGGGCATCGTGCGCCAGGCGCAGTCCAACAGCGTGGAGATTTCCAGCGGCATCCGTGCGGTGGTGGAGCGCATCAACCGCGAGAGTGGCGATCTGCAGGTCACGGTGGTGTCGGACGACGCCACCTTCATCAGCGGCGCCATCCGCCAGGTGCTGATGAGCCTGCTGATGGCGGTGGCGATCGTGTTGGTGGTGGTCGGCTCCTTTCTGGGCCAGTGGCGCGCCACCATGGTGCCGGTGGTGGCCATCCCCATTGCACTCATCGGCACGCTCGCGGCCATCTGGATGCTGGGTTTTTCGATCAACCTGCTCACGCTGCTGGCGCTGTTGCTGGCCACCGGGCTGGTGGTAGACGACTCCATCGTGGTGCTGGAGAACATCCAGCGCCGGCGCGGCCAGGGCGTGGGCCCGCGCGCGGCCGCCGTGCTGGGCACACGCGAGGTGTTCTTTGCGGTGGTGGCCACCACCGCCACGCTGGTGGCGGTGTTCGTGCCGATCTCGTTCCTGCCGTCGGCGGCGGGGCGCCTGTTTGCCGAATTCGGCTTCGTCATGGCCATCGCGGTGGCGATCTCGTCGTTTGTGGCATTGTCGCTGGGACCGATGATCGCGTCGCGCCTGCCCGAAGAACGCGCGCCTGGCCCGCTGTGGCGCCGCCTCTCGGGCTGGGGCACGCGCGGCGTGGCCACCTACGAACGCTGGCTGGCAGGCGCGCTGCGCCGCGCCTGGTGGGTGGCGGGCCTGTGCGTGCTGCTGGCGGGCGCGGCGGTGTGGAGCTACACACAGCTCACCCAGGAACTCACGCCGGTGGAAGACCGCGGTGTGCTCTCCATCCGCCTGGACGGGCCGGACGGCGTGGGCCTGTCGTACAGCGACCGCCAGCTCGAAGCGGCGCTGGCCGCCGTCACGCCGCTGCAGGACGAAGGCCTGGTGGAGAACATCTTCACCATCACCGGACGCTTCGATGCCAACCGCGCCGAGATCGTCGCGCCGCTGGCCGACTGGGGCGACCGCTCGCTCACCCAGGCGCAAATCGCCTCGCGCGTGCAACGTCTGCTCGACGACCTGCCCGGTGCGCGCGTGCGCATCCGCGGTGGCAACAGCCTGGGCGTCGGTGGGGGCGACGGCAGCGTGCAGATGGCCGTGACCGGCGACGATTACGACCGCATTGCCGATGCGGCCTACGACTTCGCCGCCGCCATCGAACGCGACCTGCCGGGCCTGCGCGATGTGCGCGTGAACTACACCGCGTCGCAACCCCAGATCACCCTGCACATCGACCGCGAACGGGCCGCTGAACTGGGCGTTTCCGTCAACGGGCTGGAGGTGGTGTTGCGCTCGCTCGTCGATGGCGCCGAGGTCACCGACCTCACGGTGAACGACCGCAACGTGCCGGTGATCCTGGAATCGAACGCGCGTGGCGCCACCGACCCACAGGCCCTGCTGGGCTACAGCGTGCGCGCCAGCACCCCCGAGGGTGACCGGCTGGTGCCGCTGTCGCAATTTGTGCGCTTTGAGGAAACCGCCATTCCGTCCGAACTGGAACGCCTGGGCCAGCGCCGCGCGGTGCAGCTCAGCGCCATCACGGGCGATGGCGTGCCGCTGCAGCAAGCGGTGAACGACTTGCGCACGCTGGCACAGGCCGAACTGCCCGAGGGCATGGGCCTGCTGTTCCGCGGCGACGCGGCCGCTCTGGAGCAGACCGGGCGCGACGTCGCCATCACCTTCGCCATTGCCCTGCTGGTGGTGTTTCTGGTGCTGGTGGCGCAGTTTGAAGGCGTCACCAGCGCGGCGGTGGTGATCATCACGGTGCCCTTTGGCCTGGCGGCTGCCGTGTTTGCCATGGCCTTGAGCGGCACGTCGATCAACATCTACAGCCAGATCGGCCTGCTGTTGCTGGTGGGTGTGATGGCCAAGAACAGCATCCTGATGGTGGAGTTTGCCGACCAGCTGCGCGACGCCGGGCGCAGCGTGCTGGAAGCGGCACAAGAGGCCGCCGCCACCCGCCTGCGCCCGATCCTGATGACCATGGCCTCCACCGTGCTCGGCGCGTTGCCGCTGGTGCTGGGCAGCGGGCCGGGCGCGGAGTCGCGTGCCTCGATTGGCTGGGTGATCTTTGGCGGCCTGTCACTGGCTGCCCTCTTCACGCTGTTCCTCACGCCCGTGGTCTACCTGGGCCTGGCACGCTTCGCCGCACCGCGCGCCAGCCACGGGGAACGCCTGGCCGCCGAGATGAAGCAGGCCGCGGCACAACAGTCGGGCGAATTTTCATGAGCGCCCTGCTTCACCGCCTGGGCGCCGTCGCGCTGGCTGCTACGCTGGCCGGCTGCGGCAGCACCGCCCGGCTCACCGCGCCGCCCGAAGCGCCCACGCTGGGCATCACCGCTGCCGACACCTTCGCCGCGGCGCCCCCAGGCGGCACCGCACCGACCGAGGCCGACCTGCGCTGGTGGCACCGCTTCAACGACCCCGCGCTGGCCCGCTGGGTCGAACGGGCCCTGACCAACAGCCCCGACACCGCCATCGCGCGCGAGCGCGTTGTGCAGGCACAAGCCTTGCTGCGCGGCGCCAGCGCCCGGCGCAGTCCGCTCATCGGCGCCGAAGCGGCGGTGGATGCCCGCAGCCGGCGTGCCGCAGGCGATCGCTCGCTCGACCCCAGCGCCGCCCTCACGCTCCACTGGGACCTGGATCTGTGGGGCGGCCTGCGCCAGGCCGAGCAATCGGCCGCCGCCGCGGCGCTGCAGGCCGAGGACCTGGCCCAGGCGGCGCGCCTGTCC
>JAGXRS010000076.1 GCA_018335615.1 Hydrogenophaga sp.
ACCCACAGCGGCAGTTCTTCGTCGAGCACGTGGTCTTCGCGCACGTAGGCGTGGGCCAGCACGTAGTCACCCAGCTGCTGGCTGTTGCGCAGGCCGGCGCAGTGGCCGAGCATGAGCCAGGCGTGGGGGCGCAGCACGGCAATGTGGTCGGTGATGGTCTTGGCGTTGGCCGGGCCCACGCCGATGTTGACCATGGTGATGCCGGTGCGGTCGGCCCGCACCAGGTGGTAGCCGGGCATCTGCGGCAGCCGGGGCGGCTGCGCGCCCAGTTCGTCGCCGGCCTGGGGCAGCAGGCCGGTGCGGCGGGTGACCACGTTGCCCGGTTCGACGAAGGCGACGTATTCGCTGTCGGGGCGCGCCATTTCGGCGTGGCCGAGCTTGATGAACTCGTCGATGTAGAACTGGTAGTTGGTGAACAGCACAAAGTTCTGGCACCACTCGGGCGCGGTGCCGGTGTAGTGGCGCAGGCGCTGCAGCGAGTAGTCCACCCGCGGTGCGGTGAACAGCGAGAGCGGGTGCGCCTCGCCGGCGCGTGGCTCGTGCGTGCCGTTGGCAATGCCGTCGTCCATGGCGGTGAGGTCGGGCAGGTCGAACACGTCGCGCATCAGCGCGCGGCGCGCCGCGCTCAGGCTGCCTTCCACATGGTCGTGCTCGGCAAACGAGAAGTGGATCGGGATGGGTTGCGCGCTCACGCCCACTTCCAGCTCGCCGCCATGGTTGGCCAGCAGCAGTCGGAACTGCTGCAGCAGGTAGCCGGCGTAGAGGTCGGGCCGGGTGATGGTGGTCTCGAACCGGCCGGCACCGGCCACGAAGCCGTAGCTCAGGCGGCTGGTGGGCGCGCTGCTCTGGTGCGACACGCTGTGCGTGTGCAGTCGCACGAAGGGGTAGCAGGCGCGCACGTGCTGGCCGCCGAAGTCCTGGCCGTCGACGAAATCGCGCATGGCCTGGCGCAGGTGGTCGATCGACTGCTGGTAGATGCGCTGCACCTGGGCCAGCGCGGCGGCCGGGTCGTGGAAGAAAGCGGAAGGGGTCGGGTCGGGGGTCGTCATGTGCATGGATGTATTGTGAACATCCCTTGCGTCGCGTCGCGGTTTTCCCTGTTTCAGCGCCTGCGGTGCGCAGGATGGCGGCGCTGGCTGCATGAGAACAGCTGCAACCCCGTTCGACCGGGGCTGCACACCTGCTGCGAAGGGCGCCGGTGTCTAGCTTTTGACGGGCTCGCGCATGGTCACGAATTCTTCGGCCGCCGTGGGGTGGATGCCGATGGTGCTGTCGAGCACCGCCTTCGTGGCGCCGGCCTTCATGGCCACGGCAAAGCCCTGCACGATCTCGCCCGCCTCGGCGCCCACCATGTGCAGGCCCACCACACGGTCGCTGGCGGTGTCCACGATCAGCTTCATGAGCGTGCGCTCGCTGCTGCCCGAGAGCGTGTGCTTCAGCGCCTTGAATTCGCTGCGGAAGATGGTGACGTGGCCGAATTTCTCGCGCGCCTGGGCTTCGCTGTCGCCCACCGTGCCCACGTTGGGGTGGGTGAAGATGGCGGTGGGCACGAACTCGTAGCTCATGCTGCGGGGCGGCTTGCCGGCGGCGGGGCCGAACAGCTGGTCCACCACCACCATGGCCTCGCCCAGCGCCACCGGCGTGAGCTGCAGGCGGTTGGTGACGTCGCCCACCGCGAAGATGGAGGGCACGTTGGTGCGGTAGTGCTCGTCCACCACCACCGCCCCCTGCTGGCCCTGCGCCACGCCCACGGCCTCCAGGCCCAGGCCTTTGACGTTGGGCACCCGCCCGGTGGCGTAGAGCACGGCGTCGGCCATCACGGTGTGGCCGCCTTCCAGTTCCACGCGCAGACCATCAGGGGTCTTGCGCACGTCCACCACGTCGGTGCCCAGGCGCAGGTCCACGCCGGACTTCACCATTTCGGCGGCCACGAAGTGGCGCACCTCGTCGTCAAAACCGCGCAGGATCTGCTCGCCGCGGTAAAGCTGCGTCACCTTGGCGCCCAGCCCGTTGAAGATCGAGGCGAACTCGCTGGCGATGTAGCCGCCGCCCACCACCACCAGGCGCCGCGGGAACGGCTCCAGGTCAAAGATGTCGTCGGACGTGATCACCAGTTCGCGGCCCACGAAGTGCGGCACGTGCGGCGTGCCGCCGGTGGCGATCAGGATGTGTTGTGCGGTGAACGACTGGTGGCCCGGCGAGCCGTCGGCGTTCAGCGTGGCCAGCGTGATGGCGTGCTCGCCGTCGAGGCGCGCAAAGCCGTTGAGTACCGTCACGCCCGAGCCGCGCAGCAGGTTGCCATACACGGTGTTGAGGCGGCTGATTTCGGTGGCGCGGTTGGCCTTGAGCGTGCCCCAGTTCAGCGTGGGGGCCGGGCCTTCCCAGCCGAAGCCGTGCGACTCGTGCGCGGCATCGGCGTAGTGTGCGGCGTAGCTGTACAGCTTCTTGGGAATGCAGCCCACATTCACGCAGGTGCCGCCCAGGCCATCGGTGCCCAGCGCCTCGGCCAGTGCCACGCGGGCGCCGCGCTGCGCGGCCATGCGGGCGGCGCGCACGCCACCACTGCCGCCACCGATCACAAACAGGTCAAAGTCATGGGTGCTCATATCAGGGTCCTTGGCTGGCCGCTCAGGCCTCACACGGCGCGGGCCAACGGCATTCATTCAACGGATCCATGTTACGCGGGCGTGACCGCCAACGCGTTGACGCGTGTCATGGGCCACGGCCTGTCGGGGCCATGGCCGAGCCGCCCGGCGTGGCCCGCTGCCCGTGCACATAATGCCGCCATGCCCCACCCCAACACCGCTTGCACACCCCAACCAGTCACCGACCCACCTCCTGGGCCGGGGCCTGGGCTCAGTGTGGTGCTGGGCGGCACCGGGGGCATCGGGGCCGCTCTGGTGGATGCGCTGCGGGCGCGCGGCGAGCCGGTGCTGGCACTGGGCCGGCGCACCGAGCCGCGGCTTGACTACGCCGACGAGGCCTCGGTGCAAAGCGCAGGCGAGGCCGTGGCGCAGCGGCTGGCCCGAAGCGGGGAACGGCTGGGGCGTTTGATCGTGGCCACCGGTTTCCTGCATGGCGAGACCGCCAGCGGCCAGCGGGCAGAGCCCGAACGCAGCTGGCAGCACCTGAACGCCGACGCGCTGGCCCACAGTTTTCAGGTCAACGCCATCGGTCCCGCGCTGGTGATGCGGCATTTCCTGCCACTGCTGCCGCGCCAGGGGCGGTGTGTGGCGGTTTTTCTGTCCGCCCGCGTGGGCAGCATCGGCGACAACGCGCTGGGCGGCTGGTACGCCTACCGGGCCTCGAAGGCCGCGCTGAACCAGCTGCTGCGCACCGCTGCCATCGAGCTGGCGCGGCGCAACCGCGAGGCCATCTGCCTGGCGCTGCACCCGGGCACGGTGGACACCGGCCTGTCGAAACCCTTCGCCAAGACCGGCTTGCAGGTGCGTCCGCCGCCACAGGCCGCGGCCGAACTGCTCGCGGTGCTCGACGGCCTCACGACGGCCGATACGGGTGGCTTTCGGGACCACCGGGGGCAGGTCGTTCCCTGGTGACGGGACGGTGAGAGGGCCTGCTCAGGCCTGCGCCGCCGCCCGCTTGAGGGCGCGCCGCTTGGCCATTTCGCGGCCCATGCCCAGGGTGTCCAGCCCGGCCAGCCGCGCCTTGGCCGCCGGGTAGGCAATGGACTCCTCCAGCAGGATGTGGTCGAGGTAGAGCGCTTCGAACACGTCGAGCGCGTGGTGCAGCTCCTGCGTGTCGAACCACAGGTTGCCGTTGGCCGCTGCCTCCAGCGAGGGCGCCATCTGCAGCCAGTTCTCTTCCAGCCAGCCGTGGTCTTGCACCAGGTGTTCCGCGGCTTGCACCATGGCGTCGTCCTGGCTGCTCAGCAGGGCCGGGAAAATGTGTTTTTCTTCGTCCAGGTGGTGCTGTCGCGCCTCACCATTGAAGAAGGCGAGCACCTCGCGCGCGTGATCGCGGTTGGCCTGGTTCAGGCCGCTGCTTTCAATTGCGTCCACCAGCGTGCGCAAGCGCTGGAGCTGTTGCTGGATCTCGCGATGGGTGCTGTCGAGGAACTCGAACACGGCGATGGAGACGGGCGCTGCGGACATGACGGTACTCCTTTGAAGATGAAGTCCATTATGGAAATGCTGCGCCGCAGCAGCTTGATCTGTCTCAATGAAAAAGCCCGCAGCAGCGGGCTCGAAGGCACATCAAAACAAGAGGACTGGCCGGCACGCACGCCTTCATCCGAGGGTGCGGCGGGAACCGGCTTTCCCCGGACCGCTTCGCACCGCCCCCGGGGGTGACGCCGCAGGCGGCGCGGG
>JAGXRS010000077.1 GCA_018335615.1 Hydrogenophaga sp.
GATGGGCGCGCCCGCCGGTGCGCGAACGGGCCACGAACTCGACCTCGGCATGGTGTGCGTCCATGACGCGGTGTCGTTTCACGTCCAGGCCCAGCCATTTCACGCCAGGCTCCAGCGACAGATCCGCCGGTCGGGTGCTGGGGTGCCAGCTGGCGTTCAGGTAAGCCACCCGCCCCAGCACGAAGGCGCTGTAACGCGAACGCATGAGGTGCTCGGCGTCGGGCGGCCGCTGGCCATGATCCAGGTAGCGGCCACAGCAGGCATCCAGTGCGACGGCCCTGCCGCGTGCATCGAGACGGCCGCACGGGCAAGCCGACGGCACCGGACTCATGCCGGCTTGCGCGCGGCGTGGCGGGCTTTGTGGGCCTCCAGTGTTTCGGTGGGCGCGCCCTGCTTCACCCATTCGGTAAAACCGCCATCGATGTGGGCGAGGTTCGCCATGCCCATGTCTTTCAGGGTCTTGGTGGCCAGGGCGCTGCGCCAGCCTGCGCCACAGAACAGCACAAACTCCTTGCGCTCGTCGCCAAACACCGGCTTGAAATACGGCGACTCGGGATCGACCCAGAACTCCAGCATGCCGCGCGGCGCATGCAGGGCGCCCGGTACCGTGCCCTCTCGCTCCAGTTCGCGCACGTCGCGGATGTCCACCACCTGCAGCCGCGGGTCGCCCGCCGCCAGGCGCTCGCGCACCTGCGCCACGCTGTAGGTGGTGATCTGCGCCGTGGCTTCGTCCACCAGCGCCCGAAATCCCTTGGTGATGGGCATGAAAGTCTCCTGTTAACCCACGAAGTCTATCTGTCGGCGAAAACGTGCCACCCGCGCCGGAGAACGCGGCCCAAGCCGCGGCGTCGCGGAACGCCGCCAGGCAACCGGCACAGCCCTCTTGCAAGTGGCACAGCAAGCCGCGCCAGGAGGCGGCTCACCCCCGCAGTTCGCGCCGCAAAATCTTGCCCACCGGGGTCTTGGGCAGTTCGGCGCGGAACTCGACCACCTTGGGCTGCTTGTAGCCCGTGAGATTGGCCTTGCAGAAGTCGCGCACCTGGGCTTCGCTGAGCGCCGGGTCCCTTTTCACGATCACCAGCTTGACGGCTTCGCCCGACTTCTCGTCGGGCACACCCACCACGGCGCACTCCATGACACCCGGCATCTGGGCCACCACGTCTTCCACCTCGTTGGGGTACACGTTGAAGCCGCTGACCAGCACCATGTCCTTCTTGCGATCGACGATGCGGAAGTAGCCGCGGGCGTCCATCACGCCCACGTCGCCACTCTTGAAGAAACCGTCGGCGGTCATGGCCTTGGCCGTTTCGTCCGGCCGCTGCCAGTAGCCCGCCATGACCTGCGGACCTTTGATGGCGATCTCGCCCGGCTCACCCACAGGCACCTCGATGCCGTCGTCGTCCAGGCATTTCATCCAGGTGTTGGGCAAGGGCACGCCGATGGTGCCGCTGAACTCGGTGGCGGTCACGGGGTTGCAGCTCGCCGACGGGCTGGTCTCCGACAGTCCGTAACCTTCGCAGACGGGGCAGCCCGTTTTCTCCAGCCAGAGCTGGGCCACCGCCCGCTGGACCGCCATGCCGCCACCCACCGACACCTTGAGGTTGGCCCAGTTGACGGTGTTGAAATCCGGGTGGTTCGCCAGTGCGTTGAACAGCGTGTTGACGGCCGGGAAGCTGTGGAAGGTGTGCTGGCTCAGCTCTTTGAGCACCGCCGGCAGGTCGCGCGGATTGGGGATCAGGATGGTCTTGCCGCCGGTGCGCATGGCCAGCATCATGTTCACGGTGAAGGCGAAGATGTGGTAGAGCGGCAGCGCGCACACGCTGGTGGGCTGTTCGCTGGCGGGCACCTGCTTCATCGCCGGCTCGTTCCACGCCTCGGACTGCAGCACGTTGGCAATCACGTTGCGGTGCAGGAGCACCGCCCCTTTGGACACGCCGGTGGTGCCGCCGGTGTACTGCAGCACAGCCACGTCGTCGGGCCGGATGTCAGGGCGCTTGAAAGTGCCGCGTGTGCCGCGCGCAATGGCCTCGTTGAAGCGCACCGCCTGCGGCAGGCTGAAGGCGGGCACCATCTTCTTGACGTTGCGCACCACGTAATTCACCACGCCGCCCTTGAGCAGGCCGAGCAGGTCGCCCATGGCCGCCAGCACCACATGCTTCACCGGCGTGTTGGCGATGCACTGCTCCAGCGTGGCGGCGAAGTTCTCGACGATCACGATGGCCTTGGCGCCCGAGTCCTTGAGCTGGTGCTCCAGTTCGCGCGGCGTGTAGAGCGGGTTCACGTTCACCACCACGAAGCCGGCGCGCAGGATGGCCGCCACCGCCACCGGGTACTGGGGCACGTTGGGCATCATGATGGCCACGCGGTCACCCTTGACCAGGCCCAGGCCCTGCAGGTAGGCGGCAAACGCCTGCGACAGGCTGTCGGTCTGCGCGAAGCTCACGTCCTTACCCATGAAGCTGTAGGCGGCCCGGCTGGCGTGCTTCTGGAAGCTTTCTTCCATCAGGTGCACCAGCGAGGGGTACTGGGCCACATCAATGTCGGCAGGCACACCAGCGGGGTAGGCGCTCAGCCAGGGGCGATCAGCCTTGTGGTCGGTCATGCAGGGTCTCCAGATGCTTGTGTAGGACGTCAGCCGGGCATTGTGTCCGGGAAGTCGAGCGCGCGGGCTCGTGTTTTTCCCTTACGAGGTTCTGACAGACCCCGCTATGGTCCCACAATGCGCGGTAATGGCGCTACAAAAAAGAAGAGGGCCCGCGTTGCCGCTGCCCTCTTCTGTCATCTTCGCGACCGGGGTTCACCCGCGGTCCGGGGCCGGCTGCGCCCGGCTCAGCTCTTCAGCGCGACCAGGATCTCGTCGAGCATTTTCTTGGCATCGCCGAACAGCATGCGGTTGTTGTCCTTGTAGAACAGCGGGTTGTCCACGCCGGCGTAACCACTGGCCATGCTGCGCTTCATGACGATGCTGGTGCGAGCCTTCCACACCTCCAGCACCGGCATGCCGGCGATGGGGCTGGTCGGGTCTTCCTGCGCCGCCGGGTTCACGATGTCGTTGGCGCCGATGACCATGGCCACGTCGGTGTCCGGGAAGTCGTCGTTGAGCTCGTCCATCTCGAACACGATGTCGTACGGCACCTTGGCCTCGGCCAGCAGCACGTTCATGTGGCCGGGCATGCGGCCCGCCACCGGGTGGATGCCGAAGCGCACGTTCACGCCTTTCTCGCGCAGGTGCCTGGTGATCTCGAACACCGTGTGCTGGGCCTGCGCCACCGCCATGCCGTAGCCCGGCACGATGATCACGTTCTTGGCGTCGCGCAGCAGCTCGGCCGTCTCGGCGGCCAGGATCGGGGTCACCTCGCCCGCTGGCTCGGCGGTGCCGCCAGCCGGCTTGGGCGTGGCACTGGTGGTGCCGAAGCCACCGGCAATCACGCTGATGAAGCTGCGGTTCATGGCGTTGCACATGATGTACGACAGGATGGCGCCGCTGGAACCCACCAGGGCACCGGTGACGATCAGCAGGTCGTTGCTCAGCATGAAGCCGGTGGCCGCGGCCGCCCAGCCCGAGTAGCTGTTGAGCATGGACACGACCACCGGCATGTCGGCGCCGCCGATGGCCATCACCATGTGGATGCCGAACAGCAGCGCGATCAAGGTCATGACGAAGAGCGGCACCATGCCGGCTTCCAGGGTTTCCGCCTGCAGGAACAGGCGGCCGAAATAGATCACCGCGATCAGGCCGGCCAGGTTCATCCAGTGCCGCCCAGGCAGCAGCATGGGGCTGCCGCCAATGCGCGCCGACAGCTTGCCAAAGGCGATGACCGAGCCCGAGGACGTGACCGCGCCAATGAAGATGCCGATGTAGATTTCCATCGCGTGGATGGTGTGCGCCGCCCCCTCGTAGCCCTTGGTGGCTTCCGGGTCCACGTAGGTGGCATAGCCCACCAGCACCGCGGCCATGCCGACCATGCTGTGCATCAGCGCCACCAGTTCGGGCATCTGCGTCATCTGCACGGTGCGCGCGGCGTACAGGCCGATCAGCGCACCGATGAGCACGGCGCCGATGATCCAGGGAATGCCGGCGGCGGTGACCTGCGGACCGAACACGGTGGCCAGCACGGCCAGCGCCATGCCGACCATGCCGTAGAGGTTGCCGCGGCGGGCGGTTTCCTGGTTGGACAGGCCGCCCAGGCTGAGGATGAAGAGAATGGTCGCGCCGATGTAGGAGACCGTGGCCAGACTTGCAGACATTCAGGGTCTCCTTCTTATTTGCGGAACATCGCCAGCATGCGCTGGGTGACGGCAAAGCCGCCGAACATGTTGATGGCGGTGAGCACCAGCGCCACGGCGGCCAGGATGCCGATCAGCGTGTTGGGCCGCCCGGCCGCGTCGGCCATGGGCGAAATCTGCACCAGCGCACCGATGGCGATGATGGAGCTGATGGCGTTGGTCACGCTCATCAGCGGCGTGTGCAGCGCGGGCTTGACGTTCCACACCACCATGTAGCCCACGAAGCAGGCCAGCACGAACACCGTGAAGTGCGACAGGAAGGCGGCTGGCGCGTAGGCGCCCACCAGCGCGAACAGCACCGCCGTGACACCGGCCACGATGGCCAGCTTGCCGGCGGGCATGGGGCCGGACGCCTGCCCGTGACCGTGGCCCTTCTTTGCAGCGGGCATGGCGGCGGGCTTGGCCGCCGGCTTGGGCGCGGCCACCAGCGGGGGCGCTGGCCAGGTGATCGCGCCGTTCTTGATGACGGTGAGGCCGCGAATGGCGTCATCGTCCATGTTGACGTTGATGACGCCGTCCTTGGTCTTGCACAGCTCTTCCGTCAGGCGGAACAGGTTGGTCGCGTACAACGTGGACGACTGGCGCGCCATGCGCGAGGCCAGGTCGGTGTAGCCGACGATGGTCACACCATGGCGCACCACCGCCTCGCCCGGCACGGTGAGTTCGCAGTTGCCGCCCTGCTCGGCCGCCATGTCCACGATCACGCTGCCGGGCTTCATGCTCTGCACCATCTCGGCGGTGATGAGCTTGGGCGCGGGTTTGCCGGGAATCAGCGCGGTGGTGATGATGATGTCCACCTCGCGCGCCTGCTTGGCGTACATCTCGCGCTGCGCGGCCTGGAAGCCTTCGCTCATGACCTTGGCATAACCGCCGCCGCCCGAGCCTTCTTCCTCGTAATCCACCTTCACGAATTCACCGCCCAGCGAGACGACCTGATCGGCCACCTCGGCGCGCGTGTCGTTGGCGCGCACGATCGCGCCCAGGCTGGCGGCCGCACCGATGGCGGCAAGACCCGCCACACCGGCACCGGCGATGAACACCTTGGCGGGCGGCACCTTGCCCGCGGCGGTGATCTGGCCGTTGAAGAAGCGGCCGAAGGCGTTGGCCGCCTCGACCACGGCGCGGTAGCCGCTGACGCCGGCCATGGAGGTGAGCGCGTCCATCTTCTGCGCACGGCTCAGCGTGCGAGGGAGCGCGTCGATCGACAGCGCCGTCACCTGGCGCGCGGCCAGCTGCTGCATCAGCTCGGGGTTCTGGGCGGGCCAGAGGAAGCCGATCAGCGTCTGGCCGGCGTGCATCAGGGCCACTTCGTCGGACGTGGGGGCGCGCACCTTGAAGACGATATCGCTGCCGCTCCACAGCGCGGCCGCGGTGGGGACGATGCTGGCACCCGCCGCGCGGTAATCCTCGTCGCTGAGCTGGGCGAGGTCGCCAGCACCCGATTCGACCACCACGGAAAAGCCCAGCTTCACGAGCTTGACCACAGCCTCGGGCACCGTGGCCACCCGTTTCTCGCCCGGGAAAATTTCGCGGGGTACGCCAATGCGCTGCGCGGCGGGTGTGCTGGTGTCGGCCACCGGGGTAACGGCGTGTTCGCCCATCTGCATGAAGGTCTCCTCGCTCAACATTGATACTAAATCTTGCTCAGCTTACCCCAAAGGCCACCAATTGCCGTCAGGGTTGCCGCGTTGGCACAACAGCGGGCCTCAAACAGATGGCCAAATATCATCGAATACTTATTCTTATGCAGAATGTACCGCTTCGTGCCGCCGTCACCGGTGGCCAGCGCCGGGATAATCGGCCCGCATGACAACACGATGGAAACCCAGCGTCACCGTGGCCGCCATCATCGAGCGCGATGGCCGCTACCTGCTGGTGGAAGAGCACACCCCCGAAGGCCTGCGGCTGAACAACCCGGCCGGCCACCTCGACCCGGGCGAGAGCCCCGCGCAGGGCGTGGAACGCGAGGCGCTGGAGGAAACCACGCACCGTTTCACCGCCACCGCACTGGTGGGGGTGTACCTCTCGCGCTTCCAGCGCGAGAGCAGCGGTGAAGACATCACCTACCTGCGCTTCGCCTACTGCGGCGAACTCGGCGAAGTGGTGCCCGGCCGCACGCTGGACACCGGCATCGTGCGCACCCTGTGGATGACACCGGACGAGCTGCGCGCCAGCACCGCGCGCCACCGCAGTCCGCTGGTGCTGCGTTGCATCGAAGACCACCTGGCGGGGCAGCGCTTTCCGCTGGACCTCGTGATCACGGACACGTCCGTGCTGGGCG
>JAGXRS010000078.1 GCA_018335615.1 Hydrogenophaga sp.
CGCCCAGCAGCGTGGCCAGCGCCAGCCCTCCGCCCGCCAGCAGCCAGTCCATGCTCAGAACGAGCCGACCAGGCTGCCCAGCACCACCACCGCCACCAGCGCCAGCACCGGGAACACCACGGCCACCATCATGATGTCCAGATAAGACTGCCGGTGCGTGAGGCCGCAGATGCCCAGCAGCGTGATGACGGCGCCGTTGTGCGGTAGCGCGTCCAGCCCGCCAGTGGCGATGGTGGTGACGCGGTGCAGCAGCTCGGGCGCGATGCCGGCGGCCTGCGCCATGGCCAGCCAGGTGTCGCCCAGCGTCTGCAGCGCGATGCTCATGCCGCCCGAGGCCGAACCGGTGATGCCCGCCAGCAGGTTCACCGCGATCGACACCGACACCAGCGGGTTCCCGGGCGCGATGCCGAGCACGGCGTCGCGGATCAGCGCGAAGCCGGCCAGCGAGGCGATGACGGCGCCAAAGCCCACCTGCGAGGCGGTGTTGAGCAGCGGCAGCACCGAGGCGCTGGCGCCCTGTTCCAGCGTCTTGGCCACGCGGGGCAGCTGGCGCCGCTCCACCACCAAGAGCCAGACCACGGCCACCGTGAGCGCGATGATCACCGCCCAGATGCCGCGCACGCGGGTGATGGAGGTGCCGCCAAAGCGCTCGTCGGCCAGGTAGCCGGTGTCCAGCGCGGGCAGCAGCCAGGTGGCCAGCAGGTAGTTCAGCACGATCACCAGCACCACCGGTGCCACGGCGCGAGCGAAGGCGGCACCGCTGAAGTCGGCCGGCGGCGGCGTGGGCACTGCCGTGCTGGCTGGGGCGTTCGCCGAGACGGATGTGTCGCCCAGGCCCCGCGTGGGCCCTGCTGTGGGCGCTGCGCTGGCGCGGGCCGTGGCGCCAGGCGGTGTCCAGGAGGTGGCTGCCGTGCCAGCGGGCGACGGGGACGCCATGGCCGTGGCGGGGCTGATGGCCGTGCTGTCAGGCGTGGCCGTGGCCGGGTCGGCCGGCGCAGCGGGTTCTTCGTGCTGGCCGTAGCCTTCGCCCTGCGCGCGGGCCGTGGCCGCGCGGCGCATGAGCCAGAGCATGCCCAGCACCAGCATCACCACCCCGCCGATCACGCCCAGGCCGGGCGCGGCAAAAGGCGTGGTGCCGAAGTAGGGCATGGGAATCGCGTTCTGAATGGCGGGGGTGCCGGGCAGCGCGGTCATGGTGAAGGTGAAGGCGCCCAGCGCGATGGTGCCGGGAATCAGGCGTTTGGGCAGGTCGGCGCTGCGGAACAGCGCGGCGGCAATCGGGTACACCGCAAAGGCCACCACGAACAACGACACGCCGCCATAGGTGAGCACCGCGCAGGCCAGCACGATGGCCAGCATGGCGCGCTGCGCGCCGAGCCAGGCCACGATGCCGTGCGCGATGACGCCCGCGGCACCCGAGGCTTCCATCAGCTTGCCGAACACCGCGCCCAGCAAGAACAGCGGAAAGAAGGCGATGACGAAGCCACCCAGCGCCGGCATGAACACCTGTGTGTAGCTGGCCATCAAGGGCGCGTCGGGGCTGAACAGCGCGGCCAGCAGCGCCATCAGGGGCGCGAGCACCAGCACGCTCACGCCGCGGTAGGCCAGCGCCATCAGCAGCACCAGCGCCAGCACGATACCGATCAGGCTGCTCATGGTGCCAGCACCTGGTGCAGGTTGAAGCTGCTGCGCTGGCCCAGCGCCTCGCCCTGGGTGGCCAGCCACTGGTCGGCCGCCTGCACGCCCAGGCTGTGCAGGCGCTGCAGGAAGGGCCAGTGCGTCTGTGTCTTGGTGCGGGCACCGAGCGAGACCAGCGCCTGCCCGCCGTCGAGCAAATGCGTGCGCAGCGCCTGCACGCGCTGCAGCAGGGGATGGTGGAAGCAGTGGCCCGGCGTCACCTCGTCGACCAGCAGCTCCTGCAGCAGCGCCAGCGAGCGCAGTTCCTTGATGAGGCTGGCGTTGAAGGTGATCTCGCTCACCCGGTCCAGGATGTCGCCCACGGTGGTGGGCACGGTGGCGCGTTCGATGGGGTTGATCTGTACCAGCAGCAGGTCGTCGGCCGGGCTCTCGTTGATGAGCGGCAGCAGCGAGGGGTTGCCGGCGTAGCCACCATCCCAGTAGGCCTCGCCCTCGATCTCCACCGCCTGGAACAGCTGTGGCAGGCAGGCCGAGGCCAGCACCACATCGGCGGTGAGGACGCGCTGGTCGAACACGCGCAGCGCGCCGGTGCGCACCTGGGTGGCCGAGATGAACAGCAGGGTCTTGTGGCAGTTGCGCACGCGTTCGAAGTCCACCGTGTCGTTCAGCACGGTGCGCAGCGGGTTCAGGTTCAGCGGATTGAACTGGTACGGTGAAAACTGCCCACTCCAGAGCGAGGCGGCCTGCTGCATCGGCTCCAGCCAGGGCGCGGCCCAGCGCGTCAGCGGGTGGTCGGCGGCGGTGCCCGGCAGGCCCTGGAAGGGGGAGAGCTGGGCCACGCGCTGCCAGAAGCGGTGCAGGGCCCGTTTGGCGCCTTCGCGCCCGCCATCCATCAGGCCCGAGGCCAGCACCACGGCATTCATGGCCCCTGCGCTGGTGCCGCTGATGCCGGCCACTTCCAGCCATTCTTCGTCCAGCAGGCGGTCGAGCACGCCCCAGGTGAAAGCGCCGTGCGACCCCCCGCCCTGCAGGGCCAGGTCGAGCTGCAACACGGTGTGGTCAGGGCGGCAGGTCGCGGCGGCTGGCTGAGGGCGGGTCCGCCGGCGTGCGGGTGATGGGGGATTCATGGGCATTCTCCAAAGCGTAGACGGCGCTGCATGCGTCACCGCGGGGTCACTTGTTCAGCGTTGCCTCATTGTGCACTGCAGCATCCCATGGGCAAGCACTGTGATGGTGGCGCACGGGTTTTGCCCCTCTGGCGAGGGGTGGATCCGCCTCGCCCGCCGCCCGGCCGCCATTGCGAAAACCCACGGCCCCATCGCGCCACGGCGGGCTGGGTCGGTGGCTGGGTTCGCGGTGCGCGTTGTCTGGGCCGGTGACGTTACCCGCCCAGGTGGCCGGCGGTACAGCGTCTGGGACAATGAGCGCCTCACCCGTTCGCCAGCCCGTGCCGGTGGGCGTCCCATGGTTCGCGCTGCTGTCGGTCCCTGCATGTCCCAAGTTCCTGAATCCACCACCACCGCAGACGAGGCCTGTCCCGACGGCATGCCCGAAGGTCCGCTGGCGCGCGAAGCCTTGGCGCTGGCCGCGTTCGACCATGTGGTGTCGCATGCGGCCGGCTTCCGTGCGCGCAGCGGGCAGCGCGAAATGGCGGCGCTGATCGCCCACACCCTCAGCGGTGTGTCGCTGGGCGATGGGGCGGTGAGCAGCGAGGCGGGGCTGCCTGAGCGGGGCATTGCCGTGGTGCAGGCTGGCACGGGCGTGGGCAAGTCGGCGGCGTACGCGTCCACCGTGATTCCGCTGGCGCTGGCACAGAGCAAGCGCGTCATCATCTCCACCGCCACCGTGGCGCTGCAGGAACAGCTGATCGCCAAGGACCTGCCGGCGCTGGCCGCCGCGCTGCCCCAGCCCTTCGCGTTTGCACTGGCCAAGGGCCGTGGGCGCTACGTGTGCCGCCTGAAGCTCGACCAGCTCAGCGGCGGCGATGCCGCCAGCGCCGACCTGTTCGAGAGCGACGACACGCCGTCCGCCAGCGACACATCGCCCGACGCGCTGGCCGCGCACACCGTGGCCTCGGCCGCGGCCACTGCGCGCAGCGCCGAGCGCTGGCAGGCACGCGGCCAGCAGTACGTGCAATGGGCGCACGCGCTGGACAGCGGCCGCTGGGACGGCGACCGCGACCGGCTCGACGAGCCGCCTGAAGCCGAGTTGTGGAGCCCGGTGGCGGCTGAGCGCCACACCTGCACGGCGCGCCATTGCCCCAGCTACAACAGCTGCAGCTACTACCAGGCCCGCGCGCGGCTGGCGCAGGCGCAGGTGATCGTGGTCAACCACGACCTGCTGCTGTCCACGCTGGGCCTGCACGCGCTGCCGAATCCGGAGGAGTGCTACCTGGTGTTCGACGAGGCGCACCACCTGGGCGCCGTGGCGCAGGGTCAGTTCACCGCGTCGATGGACCTCATGCGCACCCAGTGGCTCGACCGCCTGCCGCGCGCGGTGGAGGAGGTGGCGGGGGCGCTGCAGTACACGCCGGGCGCCGACGTGCCCGCCCTGGCGCGCGAACTGAAGGCCGCGCAAAGCGAGCTGGCGCGCATGGCGATGCAGCGCATGGGCGAGAACCCGGAATGGCTGGCGCTGACCGGGCGCACCGGTGCCACCAGCCTGCTCACGGGGACGGTCCGCTCCGGGGCCACCCCTGCCATTCGCTCCGAGTCCCCATCTCCCGTTCGCCCTGAGCCCTTCGACAAGCTCAGGACAGGCTCTGTCGAAGGGCCCGCCGGGTCGTCGCGCGCGGGGCTTCGACAGGCTCAGCCCGAACGGATGGGGGCTCCATCGGAACGGGTCTCGGCCCAGACCGAACGCTGGGGCGCCGCCGGTGCCCCGGTGGTCGACCGTTTCGAGGGCGGGGCCCTGCCCACCGGCTGGGTGGAAACGGTGTCGCGCCTGCACGCCAACGCCAGCGCCTTGCTCAAGATCCTGGAAGCGATGGCCACCCAGCTCAAGGCCAATGCGCGCGAGAACCCGGGCGACGCCGCCCGCTGCGCCAAGCTCTACAGCCGCCTGGGCGTGCTGGCGCCGCGCCTGCAGAGCGCGCAGGAAACGGCTGCGCTGTGGCTGCAGGAGCCGCCCGCTGTCAGCGAAGCCGGCCAGCCCCGCCAGGCGCCGCTGGCCAAGTGGCTGGAAGCCGGCGTACAGCACGGCCTGGTGACGCTCACCGCGCACGCCTGCCCGCTGCAGCCCGGCAGCCTGCTGCGCCACCACCTGTGGAACAAGGTGCGCGGCGCGGTGGTCACCTCGGCCTCGCTCGTCACCTGCGGCACGTTTGACCATTTCCTGCACGAGTCCGGCCTGGCGTATGACGACGCGGTGGTGGCGCGCGAGGTGCAGAGCCCGTTCGACCACGCCCGCCAGGGCCGGCTGGTGGTGGTGCAGACCGATGCCGATCCCAAAAACGTGGAGGCCTACACCCGCGAAATGCTCGCCACCCTGATGGCCGACCTGCGCCAGGTGGCGCGCGGTGCGCTGGTGCTGTTCACATCGAAAGCGCAGATGCGGCGCGCGCAAGAGTTGCTGGAGCGCGGCGAGCACGCCGAGCTGCGCGAGGTGGTGCTGGTGCAGGGCGAGGCCTCGCGCACCCAGCTGCTGCGCCGCCACGGCGAGCGTGTGGCCGAGGGGGGTGTGTCCATCCTGTTCGGCCTGCAGTCCTTCGGCGAGGGGCTTGATTTGCCGGGCGAGCTGTGCGAATGGGTGTTCATCACCAAGTTGCCCTTCGCCTCGCCCAGCGACCCCGTGGGCCAGGCGCGCGCGGACTGGCTCAAGTCGCAGGGCCGCGACCCGTTTTCCGAGCTGGTGGTGCCCGCCACCGGCGCGCGCCTGCTGCAGTGGACCGGCCGCGCGCTGCGCACCGAGACCGACGAGGCGGTGGTGGTCTGCTACGACGCGCGCCTGCTGCGCCAGAACTACGGCCGGCGCATGCTCAAGGGACTGCCACCGTACCGGCTGCAGCGCCGGGTCGGCGAGGTGCTGACCGATGTGAGCGCCTGACAGGCCGGGCAGCCGCACGGCCATGCGGAACAAGTCCTTTCGCCGCCGGGCCTGTTCCGCATCCTTTACGCTGTCGGGCTGCGGCGCGACCCATGCTGGCCGATCTTGCCCGCTGATCCCTCATCCCGGGTGGGCCGAAGAGGCGGGTCAAGCCGCATACCCCTCCTGTTCGGGCTGAGCCCGTCGAAGCTTTTATCCATTCATTCCAAGGCGATCCATGATTTACGCAACCCTCAAGCTCATCCATGTCCTGGCCATCGTCGTGTGGATCGGCGGCATGGTCTTCGCGCACTTCTTCCTGCGCCCCGCAGCCCAGCAGCTGGAAGCCCCGCAGCGCGTGCGCCTGATGCACGACACGCTGCAGCGCTTCTTCTCGGCGGTGCTGGTGTCCATCGTCGCGGTGCTGGCCACGGGCCTGTGGATGATCGGCCGCGTGGCCAAACAGTCGGTTCAGGCCGGCGTGGGCTTCGACATGCCGCTGAGCTGGACCCTCATGGCCGCGCTGGGCATTCTGATGATGCTGATCTTCGGCCACATCCGCTTCGCCCTGTTCAAGCGCCTGGGTCGCGCCGTGTCCGCCGGCGACTGGCCTGCTGGTGGTGCCGCGCTGGCGTCGATCCGCACCTGGGTGGGCATCAACCTGGCCATCGGCGTGCTGATCATTGCCATCACCTTCCTGATGCGTTGATGGCTTGAACGCCTCTGGCAATGTCACCTGATGCATGCGCCTGACGCGTGAGGGCCGGATCCGGCCTGTTGCGTCACGGCGTGCGTGGCGCAGGTGCTGAGTCGAACGCCGGTGGCGGCACATCGTTCCCCAGCAGGCGCTGCCACAGCCAGGGCAGCGCCACCGACAGGTCGGGCCGGCGGCTGCTCATCGTGGGCTGCACCGGCCCGCTGGCGCGCTCGGCTTCGCTGCCCAGGTCGAAATGGAAGGTGTACGCGCCTTCCACGCCCATGCGCAGGTCGGTCACGAACAGTCTGCCATCGCTTTCGGTCATGCGGTAGAAGCCGTGGCTGAACGCGGCGATGCGCGCCGCCCACGGGTTGTCGCCGTGTTGTGCCATCAGTTCCGCGCCCCGGTCGTGCGCCGTCCAACGGATGCGCGGGCTGTCGTCCAGCAGCGAGTAATAGCCTTCCAGGTACTGCGTGGGGGTGGTTGCCACCAGGCGCCACAACACCGTGTTGAAGGGTGCCGGCGTCACCAGCAGGCCTTGCACCGCCAGGCCCTCCTGTTGCAGCGAAGCCTGTGCCACCCGCTGCACCTGCTGCTGCGCGCCCGCGCCCCAGGCCAGGTACAGCGTGCTCAGCACCAGCCCCAGCGCGTTCCATTGCAAGCCGCGCCGTGAGCGCGCCACCAGCGCCACCACCAAGCCCACGATCAGCGGCACGGTGTAGAGCGGGTCGATGATGAAGATGCTGCCCAGGCCGAACGGGTAGTCGGTGAAGGGCTGCAGCAACTGCGTGCCGTAGACCGTCATGAAGTCCAGCAGCGGGTGCGTGAACAGCGCCAGCCACAAGGCCAGCCACCAGCGCCGGAACAGCGCGGCCTCGCCGTGCACGCGCGACACCACGGCCGCCAGCAGCGGGGCGGCCAGGCTGAGGTAGATCAGCGAATGGCTCTCGGCCCGGTGGCGGACCATGTTCAGCACATCGTTGCCGTGGTCGATGAACGCGTCCAGATCGGGCAGCGTGCCCGCCACCGCTCCCCACAACGCCGCCTTCCAGACGGCGGTGCGCCGCCCCATGACCGCCACGGTCATGGCCGAGCCGAGAGCAATTTGTGTCAGTGAATCCATGCGCCGAGGTTAACCAGAGCGCTCGGCCGTTGCGCGGCCGAGGGGCAAAGCGCCCACGCATTCATGGACGTGCGCGCCTCTGGCCAGAGCCTCTGTTGCTGAGCAGTGGCCGGGTGGTGGGGCGGTGAACGGATGGGCTTTCGAGGGCTGTGGCGACTGGATTTCACCAGCCGGAACCTGAATCTGGCCATCGCACGCGCGCCTCACGTCCCGTCGATTGGGAAATGCGCTCTGACCGAAAAACCCGTTGGCATACATGCGCGGCATTTGGCCAGATAGCCAGCGAATGGAACCGGGAGGAGGTTGGTCAGCCGACCCTTCAGGCCTGCACCACGATGGGAAACACCGCCCGCGCACCGTCCGCTTCTGGCGCAAACGGCACCGTCAGCGCGGCGCGGTCGGCCGGGTTCAGCCGGCGCCACAGAAAATCGCGCTCGTTGCCGGGATCGCCCGCCACGTAGAGCTGGGTGGTGAGCAGTTCCATGCGGTCCAGCCGCACCTTCACATGGATGTGGGGCGTGCGCCCGCTGTAGGGCACGGGTTTGAGGGTGCGGAAGCGGTACTGGCCGTCGCGGCCCACGGTGACGCGGCCAAAGCCCTGGAAGGCCGGGTCGGCGCGGTTGCCGTCGCCCGGGTGGTGGTAGCGGCCGGCGTGGTCGCATTGCCAGATTTCCACCACGGCGCCCGATACCGGCAC
>JAGXRS010000079.1 GCA_018335615.1 Hydrogenophaga sp.
GCGGCAGCTGGGGCGGGTGCGCCAGGCTGGAGCATGACGGCCCGGCGCCGGGTTTCGACGGCGTTGTGAGGCGGCGCGGTTCAGCGATGCCGCACGCGCACACCCAGGGCGCCGCACACCGCGATCAGCGCCACCCCCAGCAAGGTCCACCGGTCCGGCGTGTAGCCGAACACGATCCAGCCGGCCAGGGTGGCAAAGCCGATCTGCGCGTACATGTAGGGCGTGAGCAGCGAGGCCGGGGCGCGCCGGTAGGCCTGGATCATCACGTAGTGGCCCAGCGAGCCGAACACGCCCATCAGCGCGACCAGCGCCCAGAGTTCCCAGGTGGCCATGGGCGCCCATGACCAGGGGAGCGCCAGTGTGCCGAACACCAGACCGGTGAGGCCGGTGTAGAAGTGCATGGTGCCGGGGTCCTCGGTCTTCACCATCTTGCTGGTGACGATCTGGTAGAGCGCGTTGATGAGCACCAGGGCCAGCGGCAGCAGCATGGCGCCCTGGAAGTCGCTGCCCTTGGGGCGGATCACGATGAGCGCCCCCGCAAAGCCGCCGGCGATCAGCCACCAGGTGAGGGCGGGCACCCGCTCGCGCAGCAACGGCGCGGCCAGCACCGTGATGGCCAGCGGCACCAGCATGAGGATGGCGGTGAAATCGCCCACCGGCACGAAGCGCAGGCTCATGTAGGCCACGGTGCCGGAGCAGACCATGAGCGCGCCGCGCAACAGCTGCCAGCCGGGGGCGCGGGTGTGGAACAGGGCCATGCGCTGGCTCGGCCACAGCAGGACCACGGTCATGCCGGTCTGCACCACGAAGCGCAGCCACACGGCCATGAGCACCGGCACCACCGCACCCACGAACTGCGAGGTGGTGTCCAGCAGCGCGAAGCACAGCGTGGCGGTGACCGCCAGCGCAATGCCCAGGGCCGGGCGGGGATAGGGGCCGGGCGTCAAAACGGCGGGTGCGATGCCAAGAGCGCTCAGGCCGGGCGGGTGGCGGCCGAGTTCGTGAACTTGCGCACCAGGCCGTCCATGGCGATCAGGTAGCCGTCGACGCCGAAGCCCACCACGATGCCGGCCGCCACCGGCGACACCCAGGAGTGGTGGCGGAAGCTTTCCCGTGCGTGCACGTTGGAGATGTGGCATTCGATCACCGGCAGCGGGTCCACGCCCTTGATGGCGTCGTGCAGCGCGATCGAGGTGTGTGTGTACGCGCCCGGGTTGAACACCACGCCCAGCGCCTCGCCCGCCCGGTGCAGGCGGCCGTATTCGTGGATCTTGTCGATCAGCGCGCCTTCCCAGTTGCTCTGCAGGCACTCGACTTCATAGCCCAGTTGCTCGCCGTGGGCGCGGCAGAACGCCTCCACATCGGCCAGCGTGGTGTGGCCGTACTGGTCCGGCTCGCGCGTACCCAGCAGGTTGAGGTTCGGGCCGTTGAGGATCAGGATCTTTTTCATGGGGAGGCCTTGGTCAGCAGGGATGCCGTATTTTCGCCCGGGCGCGACTTGCGCTCACCGCGTCGCGTGCAGCGGTGTCGCGCGGGGCCGACTGTGAAGCTCAGGGCGCCGGGTCCACCACGGGGTTGCGGCGCAGTGGATTGAAGCCCGTCACCAGTGCCGTGGCCAGCAGCACCAGCGCGCCACCCGCGAAGATGCCGGGTGACAGCGCCTCGCCCAGGAACAGGTGGCCCCAGGTCACGCCGAAGACCGGGATGAGGAACACCGGGCTCATGGCCGCCACCGGCGACACGTGGCGCATGATGCGCAGGTGCACCCAGTAGGCCAGGCCCGAGGTGACGACACCCAGCACCACCATCGACAGCGTGGCCGGCAGCGTGAAGCGCGCCTGCGGCAGGGCCAGCGCCGCACCGGGCAGCAGCATCAGCATCGCCATGGCGTGCAGACCGGCCGCAATGGCCAGCGGCTGCATGTGGGTGGTGGCGCGTTTCATGAAGGGCGATGCCAGGCCGTAGCAAGCGGCGGCCGCCACACAGGCCAGGGCGGCCAGCACGGTGGTGGTGGTCGGCTGCACCGGGCCCAGCCGCACGATCAGGCCCACGCCCGCAAAGCCGGCCAGGCAGCCCAGCAGCTTGCGCGCGGTGAGCGTGTCTTCCTTGAACCACGCGGCCGAGAGCGTGCCGAACAGCACCGCCGTGGTGTTGAGCAGCGCGCTGTAGCCCGCGGGCAGGTGCAGCGCCGCCCAGGAGAACAGCACGAAGGGCGCGGCCACGGTGAGAAAACCCAGAAAGGAGAGTTCGCGCCAGTGCCGCCACGGCCAGTCGTGCCGCAGCGCGCGCATCACCACCGCTAACGTGAGCGTGGCCAGCACCACGCGCAGCCCCGCCAGCACCCAGGGGCCCAGCGCCGGGCTGGCGATGCGCAGGAACAGGAAGGACGCGCCCCACAGGGCAGAGAGAAACAGCAGCTGGAAGAAATGTCGGGTTTGCACCGCTGCGATTGTGCGGCTGCCACGCGTGGGCTGCTGTCGTGTGCCGGACGAGGGCGGGGCCGGGCAGGGCGCGGCCTGCGCCGGCCAGAGGGATGAACCCCCTGGTTGGTGTGAACGCTAGGCCGCTCACCGGCCGTGCAAGGCCCGGGGTACGCAGGATCAGACGGCTGCCCGGCCCGCTGCCCGTGCGGCGATGGCTGCGAAGTCCGCCGGCAGCGGGTGCAGGTCCAGGCGCCGGCCCGCCTTGAGCACCTGGCTGGGCACGTCGTGGCCGATCAGCCCTGGCAGGCGGGCGGCGGCGGCCAGCAGGCGCTCCAGGTCCACACCGGTGTCGTAGCCCATCAGGGCCAGCGCGTGGGCGATTTCCTCGGTGCACACATTGCCGGACGCACCCGGCGCGTAGGGGCAGCCGCCGATGCCGCCGACCGAGGCGTCGAAGCGGTCGGCGCCGGCGTCGATGGCCGCCAGCACATTGGCCAGGCCCATGCCCCGGGTGTTGTGGAAGTGCAGGGTGAGCTCGGTGTCGGGCCAGCGCTCGCGGAACGCCCGGGTGAGGGCGTTCACCTGCGAGGGGAAGGCCATGCCCGTGGTGTCGCACAGGGTCACGCCGCGGGCGCCGAGTTCTTCCACGTAGCGGCGGCACCAGTCCAGCACCACGGGTGTGGGTACATCGCCTTCCATGGGGCAGCCGAAGGCGCAGGACAGCGACACATTGATGGCCACCCCGCTCGAGCGCACGGCCTGCGCGACCTCCGCCAGCGCGGCGAAGGACTGGGCGCGCGTCATGCGCAGGTTGGACAGGTTGTGGCTCTCGCTGGCCGACATGACCAGGTTCAGCTCGTCGGCGCGCGACTCCACGGCACGCTCGGCGCCGCGCACATTGGGCACCAGGGCGCTGTAGACCACGCCGGGGGCACGGCGGATCTCCCGCAGCACCTGTTCGGCATCGCGCAGCGCGGGGATGGCCTTGGGCGAGACGAAGGCCGTCACTTCGATCTTGGACAGGCCGGCGTCGGACAGGGCATTCACCAGCGCGATCTTCTGGTCCGTCTCCACGAAGGCCGACTCGGCCTGCAGCCCGTCGCGTGTGCCCACCTCCTGCAGGTGGATGCGGCGCCCGGCGCCCTGCCAAAGCGATGCACTCATGCCACCACCTTCGATTCGCGCAGCTGTGCAATGGCCTGCGCGTCCAGGCCCAGTTCGCCCAGCACGGCATCGGTGTCCTCGCCCAGCCGGGGCGAGGCGCTGCGCACCTGGCCGGGCGTGCCCAGCAGCTTGGGCACCACGCCGGGCACCTCGATCTGGTGGCCGTCGCGGGTGGTCTGGGTCAGGATCATGTCGCGGGCGCGGTAGTGCGGGTCTTCGACGATGTCCTTGGCCGTGTACACGCGCCCGGCGGGCACGCGGGCTTCGCCCAGGGCGGCCAGCACCTCGGTGGAGCTGCGCGTGCGCGTCCAGGCCTCGATGGCGGCGTCCAGTTCCTGGACCCGGCTGACGCGCCCGGCGTTGTTGGCCAGGCCGGGGTCGTTGCCCAGGTCGTCCCGCCCGATCAGCTGCATCAGCCGGCGGAAGATGCTGTCGCCGTTGCCGGCGATGAGCACCACGCCGTCCTGGCAGCGGTAGGCATTCGAGGGCGCGATGCCCGGCAGCGCCGAGCCCGCGGGCTCGCGGATCGCGCCAAAGGCGCTGTATTCCGGGATCAGGCTTTCCATCACGTTGAACACCGCTTCGTTCAGCGCCACGTCAATCACCTGGCCCTTGCCCCCGTGCACGTTGCGGTGGTGCAGGGCGGTGAGCACCCCGATGGTGCCGTGCAGCGCCGCCAGCGTGTCGCCAATGGAAATGCCGCAGCGCACCGGCACCTGGCCGGGCTCGCCGGTGAGGTGGCGCAGGCCCCCCATGGCTTCGCCAATGGCGCCAAAGCCGGGCAGGTCGCGGTAGGGCCCGGTCTGCCCATAGCCCGAGATGCGCAGCATCACCAGGCCGGGGTTGTCGCGCGAGAGCGTTTCGTAGTCCATGCCCCAGCCCTCCATCGTGCCGGGGCGGAAGTTCTCCACCAGCACGTCGGCCTGGGCGATCAGCTGGCGGGCGATGGCCTGGCCCTCGGGGTGGCGCAGGTCCAGCGCGATCGAGCGCTTGTTGCGCGACTGCACCTGCCACCACACCGAGGTGCCGTCCTGCAGCAGGCGCCAGTTGCGCAGCGGGTCCCCCGTGCCCGGCGGCTCGATCTTGATGACGTCGGCGCCGAAGTCGCCCAGCGTCTTGCCGACGAAGGGGCCGGCAATGAGCTGGCCCATCTCGATGACGCGCAGCCCCTGCAGGGCGCCTGGCTGAAGTGGTGGCATGGTCAAGGCGGGTCTCCCGTTCAGTCGATGGTGGCGCCGGATTCCTTGACGATGCGGGCCCAGCGCGGCAGGTCTTCCCGCACCAGCTGGGCGAACTGTTCCGGCGTGGACTTGAAGGGCTCGCAGCCGACGGCGGCCAGTCGCTCCTGCACCTCCGTGGAATCCAGCGCCTTGGCGATCTCGGCGTTCAGCTGCGTGATGATGGCGCGCGGCGTGCCGGCCGGTGCGAACACACCGTACCACGGCGTCGCGCCGAAGCCGGGCACCGTTTCACCAATGGTGGGGGCGTCCACCGCCGGCAGGCGCTTGGGGTTGACCACACCCAGCACCTTCATGCGGCCCGAGCGGATGAAGGAGATGGAAGACGGCAGGCTCTGCACCGACACCTGCACCTGGCCGGCCACCAGGTCGGTGGCGGCAGCGGCGGCGCCCTTGTAAGGCACGTGCGTCAAGTTGATGTCCGTCGCCTTGCCCAGCATCTCGCCGATCAGGTGGTTCAGCGTGCCGTTGCCGGCCGAGCCGATGTTGATCTTGCCCGGCTGCTGCTTGGCCAGCGCCACCAGTTCGGCGACGTTCTTGGCGGGGAAGGCCGGGTGGGCCACCAGCACGTAGCCGGCCGTGGCCACACTGCCCACGGCTTCGAAATCCTTCAGCGGGTCGAAGCCCGTGCTCCTGTACAGCGAGGGGTTGATGACCATGGAGCTGTCGGCGGTCAGGATCAGCGTGTAGCCGTCCGGGCGGCTCTTGGCTGCGGCCACGGTGCCGATGTTGCCGCCGGCGCCCACGCGGTTTTCCACCACGACGTTCTGGCCGAGCTGCTCGCCCAGCTTCTGCGCGATCACGCGCGCGATGGTGTCGTTGGCGCCGCCGGCGGCGTGGGGCACGATCAGGGTGATGGGCCGGTTGGGGTACCGGTCCTGCGACAGGGCGGGAACTGCGGCCAGCGACAGGGCCAGGGCCAGCAGGGTGCGGCGTTTGGTGAACATGGTTTGTCTCCTCTTGGGGGTGGGTCAGTTGAAAAGCCAGGGGCTGGCCAGGCGGTGTTGCGCCTCAAAGGCGCGGATGCGGGTTGTCTTCTGCAGGGTCAGGCCGATGTCGTCCAGGCCCTGGATCAGGCGCTGCTTGCGCGAGGCGTCGATGTCGAAGCGGGTGCACTGGCCCGTGGAGGAGCGCAGGGTCTGCGCCGGCAGGTCCACGCTCAGCGTGAAACCGGGGTGGTCGTGCACGGCCTGGAACAGCTGGTCGATCAGGGCGGTCGGCAGCACGATGGGCAGCAGGCCGTTCTTGAAGCAGTTGTTGAAGAAGATGTCGGCGAAGCTGGGGGCCAGCAGCACGCGGATGCCATGGTCGGCCAGTGCCCAGACCGCGTGCTCGCGGCTGGAGCCGCAGCCGAAGTTCTCGCGTGTCAGCAGGATTTGCGCACCCGCGTAGCGGGCCTGGTTCAGGGAGAAGGCCGGGTTGCGCGGCCGCCCGGACACGTCCTGCCCCGGCTCGCCGCGGTCCAGGTAGCGCCACTCGTCGAACAGGTTGTCGCCAAACCCGGTGCGGCTGATGGACTTCATGAACTGCTTGGGGATCAGCGCGTCGGTGTCCACGTTGGCCCGGTCCACGGGCACCACCAGCGATTGCAGTTGGTCGAAGGGTTTCATGCGATCTCCTGCGCGGGCAGTTGGACGGGTGGCAGGTCTTCCACGCGGGCCAGGTGGCCGGCAATCGCCGCTGCCGCTGCCAGCGCGGGGCTGAGCAGATGGCTGCGCCCACCGGGCCCTTGTCGGCCCTCGAAATTGCGGTTGCTGGTCGAGGCGCAGCGCTCGCCCGGCGACAGCCGGTCGTCGTTCATGCCCAGGCACATCGAGCAGCCGGGCTCGCGCCATTCCAGGCCGGCCTCGGTGAAGATGCGGTCCAGGCCTTCGGCCTCGGCCGCGGCCTTCACCAAGCCGGAGCCGGGCACCACCAGGGCCTGCACCACGCCGGGTGCCACGCGGCGCCCGCGCACCACAGCGGCGGCGGCGCGCAGGTCTTCCAGGCGGGCGTTGGTGCACGAGCCGATGAACACCTTGTCGATGCACACCTCACGCATGGGTGTGCCGGGCTGCAGGCCCATGTAGGACAGCGCGGCCTGCATGCCGGCGCGGCGCACCGGGTCGGCTTCCTGCGCCGGGTCGGGCACGTGGCCGTCCATGGCCACCACCATGTCGGGCGACGTGCCCCAGGTCACCATGGGCTGCACATCGCGCGCGTCGATGGTGACCACCCGGTCGAACTCGGCGCCTTCGTCGCTGACCAGCGTGCGCCAGGCCGCCACGGCCGCCTCCCACTGCGCGCCCGACGGCGCCTGCGGGCGGCCCGCCAGGTAGTCGATGGTGGTCTGGTCCACCCCCACCAGGCCCACGCGGGCACCGGCCTCGATGGCCATGTTGCACACCGTCATGCGGCCTTCCATGCTCAGGGAGCGGATGGCGCTGCCGGCGAACTCGATCGCGTGGCCGTTACCGCCGGACGTGCCCAGCACGCCGATCAGGTGCAGCACCAGGTCCTTGGCGGACACCCCGGGCGCCAGTGCGCCGTTGACCTGCACCAGCATGCGTTTCATGGGGCGCAGGGCCAGGCACTGTGTGGCCAGCACGTGCTCCACGTCGGACGTGCCGACCCCGAAGGCCAGGGCGCCGAAGGCGCCGTGGGTGCTGGTGTGGGAGTCGCCCGCCACCACGGTCATGCCCGGCAGGGTGGCGCCCTGTTCGGGCCCGACCACATGGATGATGCCCTGTGTGCGGCTGCCCAGGCCGTGGAAGGTGATGCCGAATTCCTGGCAGTTGCGGTCGAGCTGGCGCACCTGGGCCCGCGAGAGCGGGTCCTGGATGGCCTCGGTCGATGCGCGCTGCGCCGCGGTGGTGGGCACGTTGTGATCGGCCACGGCGATCACCGTCTCGGCCCGCCAGGGCTGGCGCCCCGACAGGCGCAGGCCCTCGAAGGCCTGGGGGCTGGTGACCTCGTAGACCAGGTGGCGGTCCACGTAGATCAGGCACTCGCCGTCATCGCTTTCGTCGACGAGGTGGCTTTGCCAGAGTTTGTCGAACAGGGTTCGCCGGGCGTGTGTCATGGGGGCGGTGCGGGCCGGTGGGTGGGATGGCTCGCAGTCTAGGAGCCCGCCCCGCGCGGCAGAAGCGTTGCTTGGGCAAAGCAGGTTTCGCCAACGGCGAAAGCGCAGGCCGTTTTCCCCTTCAGCCCACCCCGGCGCGCAGGTGGTCGAAGAGGCTGCGCATCGGGCGGGCCAGCGCGCTGAAGTCGCGCGCGCCCAGCAGCAGTTCGCGTTCCACCCAGGCATCGCTCAGGTCGATCACCCGCAAGCCCATGGCGCGGGCCAGGGGCTGCGCGGCGGCCACGGGCAGCACGGCGATGCCCAGACCCGCGCGCACCATCTGGCACATGGCGTCGAAGCTGCGCACATGGATGCGGATGCGCAGCGGCTGGCTCAGCTGCCCGCTCTCCAGCGCCAGCCGCTGGGCCAGCGAGGTCGATTGCGACAGGCTCACGAAGTCGTATTGCACCGCCTCGGCAAACGCGGCTTTGCGGCGGCGCGCCAGTGCATGGCCCGGCGGCACCACCAGCACCAGCCGGTCGCGGCGGTAGAGCGCGGTCTGCAGGCCCAGCTCTGGCGTGCGGTCGGCGAAGATGCCGAGTTCGGCACGGCCGTCGAGCACGGCCAGCACCACTTCGCGGCTGTCGGCTTCGTTCAGCTCGATGCGCAGGCCCGGGCGCAGTCCCACGAACGCGGCCAGATCCGCTGGCAGGAACTGCGTGATGGCCGAGGTGTTGGCCCACAGGCGGACCTCGCCGGTGACGCCCCTGGCATGGTCGGACAGGTCGCCGCTCATCTGGTCCACGTCGTTCAGGATGCGCTGCACATGCCGGTGCAGGGCCTCGCCGGCCAGGGTGAGCTTCACGCCCCGTGAATGGCGCTCCAGCAACGGCACGCCAAAGGCGAGTTCGAGATCGGCCATGCGCTTGCTCGCCGCGCCAATGGCGAGGCTGGCCAGCTCGGCCCCCTGGCTGATGCTGCCGGTTCGCGCCACCAGGTTGAACAGGGATAGCGAAACGAGGTCGATGCGGTGCAGGTTCATGAGCGGTGTGGGCCGGCTTGCGCGAGGCGGTTGTCTCCCGCGCAAGGTTGGAACGAGTGTAAGTCGCGCGCTTGGCAACAGACCCCTGGAATCCCCGTATGGGCGGGTCGCCGCGCGCCGGGCAAGCGCCCGGTGCAGCGCCCTTCAGCGCGGCTGCGCGGCGCGCATGGCCTGCGCGAGCGCTTCGTGCCCGAGGGCGGCGAGCCCGTCGGCGGCGCCCAGGCGGTCGCGTGTTTCGCGGTTCTGGCCCAGCTTGAACTTGCCCGTCAGTCGTGTGAGCGGGATCTCGATGCCCACGATGGCCTTGAGCATGCCGTCGATGAAGTCGGGTGCCGAATCGCCCATCTTCCAGGGCCGCGGCTGCTGCGAGCGTTGCTCGTGCTCGCGCGTGAGGCGCGCCACCAGGCCGCGCACGAAGCGCTCGTCGTCCATCACCCGCAGGGGGCCATGGGCGTGTACCACGGCGTAGTTCCAGGTGGGCACATGGCGGTGGTGCTCGGGCTTGCTGGGGTACCAGTTGGGGGAGATGTAGCCCTGTGCCCCCTGGAAGATCACCATCACCTCGGCGCCGGCGGCCTGTTGCCACAGCGGGTTGGCGCGCGCCACATGGGCGCGCAGCGTGCCCTGCGGGCCGGCCGCGGCGTCGAATTCGAAGGGAATGGGGTTCGCGTCCAGCCCCTCGGGGCCGTGCGTCACCAGCTGGCCCAGCGGGTGGTCGGCCATCAGCGCGTGCAGCACCTCGGGGCGGTCTTCTTCAAAGGCGGTGGGGCGGTACATGGCGGGGCTTGGTCAAAGGCGGTCAGCAGCCGGGTTCGTCATCATGCACCGGCCAGCGCGTGGCGCACCAGCAGCGCGGCCAGCACCCACATGGTCAGGCCGATCAGTCCGTCCAGCACCTGCCAGGCGCGAGGCCGGGCGAAGAAGGGCGCCAGCCAGCGCGCACCGAAACCCAGCGCCGTGAACCAGCCCAGGCTGGCGATGCTGGCCCCGGCGATGAACCAGCCCTGCAGCCCGGCCGGCTGCTGGGCGCCGATGCTGCCCACCAGCAAGACCGTGTCCAGGTAGACATGCGGATTCAGCAGGGTGAAGGCGGCGGCCTGCGCCAGCGCTGCACCGCGGGTGAGGCCGGCACCGCCGCCTGCCGCCTGCAGCTGGCTGGCGCGTTGCGCGCGGCGCAGCGCCTGCCAGCCGTACCAGGCCAGAAAGGACGCGCCCGCCAGCGCCATGGCCCGCGCCACGCCAGGGCTGTTGCCCAGTGCCTGCGCCATGCCCAGCACGCCAGCGGTGATCAGCAGCGCGTCCGCAAGGGCGCAGAACAGCACCACCGGCGCCACGTGTTCGCGCCGCAGCCCCTGGCGCAGCACAAAGGCGTTCTGCGCGCCGATGGCCACGATCAGGCCCAGGCTCAGCAGGAGCCCCTGGACAAACACGGGAAGGATCTGGGTCAGCGGCAAGCTTGGCATACCCCGAGCTTGCCAGCCCCCAGAGATGAAGTAAAACTCTCTTTGCCTCGCCGAACAGTGGAACCGCAGCCGCGCTGGATCACGCCGCTTCCAGCGTGATGCCCGCTCTGACTTGCTGGATGGCTTCACGCGCGCTACGGTGGTGGCTGCCAGTACCTTGTTGTCCCCGCGAGACGCCTGCGACCGGTTTGACGCATGTCAGCCGCCAGAAAACCGGCCATGTCAACAATGGGCCATGGACACCGCCACCCACGCTTCCACGACACCCTCCACCGCCGTTTTCACCGCCCGCTCCCTCACCAAAACCTATGGCGAAGGCGACACGGCGGTGCACGCCCTGCGCGGGGTGGATCTGGACATCGTGCGCGGCGAATTCGTGGTGCTGCTGGGCGCCTCGGGCAGCGGCAAGTCCACGCTGCTCAATATCCTCGGCGGGCTGGACACGGCCACCAGCGGCACGGCGCAGTGGACGCACGGCGGGCAGACGCATGAGCTGATCGGCGCGGGCGACGCCGAGCTGACACGCTACCGGCGCGAGCACGTGGGCTTCGTGTTCCAGTTCTACAACCTCATCCCCAGCCTCACGGCCGAGGAAAACGTGGCTCTGGTGACCGACCTGGCGGATGACCCCATGGACCCGGCCGAGGCGCTGGCCCTCGTGGGCCTGGCGCAGCGCCGGCACCACTTCGTCTCGCAGCTCTCGGGCGGCGAGCAGCAGCGCGTGGCCATCGCGCGCGCCATTGCCAAGCGCCCGGCCGTGCTGTTGTGCGACGAGCCCACCGGCGCGCTCGACTGCGCCACCGGCGTGATGGTGCTGCAGGCCATCGAACACGTGAACCGCGAGCTGGGCACCACCACCGTGGTCATCACCCACAACGCGCCCATCGCCGACATGGCCGACCGTGTGCTGCGCCTGGCCGACGGCCGCATCGTCGAGAGCCGCGACAACCCGCACAAGCAGCCGGCGTCGTCGCTGAGCTGGTAAGGAAGAGCATGAGCGCAGCGCAGGGCCGCCCCAAGCAAGCTGGCTCCCGCCTGGCGGGACAGGCCGAAGGCCGAAGGGTGCCATCGTGACCGCCCTGCAGATCAAGCTCTGGCGCGACCTGAACCGCCTGCGTGCCCAGGTCTTCACCATCGCCGTGGTGGTGGCCATCGGCGTGGCCGGCTTCGTGGGCATGTTCGCGGTGCACGATTCGCTGCAGACCTCGCGCGACGCCTTCTACCGCGACAACCGCCTGGCCGACGTATTTGTGGGCGTCAAGCGCGCCCCGGCGCAGCTGCGCGAGCGTCTGGCCGCCGTGCCCGGCGTGGCCGAGGTGCAGCTGGGTGTGGCCTTTGACGCGCAGGTGGACTTGCCCGAGGTGCTGCAACCCGTCACCGGCCGCTTCATCGGGCTGGACCTGGCCGCCGCCCACGCCGGGCGCCAGGGCCTGAATGCGCTCACGCTCAGGGCCGGGCGCTGGCCCGAGCGCGGCGCCGTGCTGGAAGCGTTGGTGAGTGACCGCTTCGCCGCCGCACGAGACCTGAAGCCGGGGGACGTGGTGCACGCCATCCTGAACGGGCGGCGCGAGCGCGTGCACATCGCGGGCACGGCCATTTCGCCCGAGTACGTGTTCGCGTCGCAGGGTGGCGCGCCCGACGACACCGGCTTTGGCATCTGGTGGATCGACAGCGCCCGCATGACGGAGTACTTCGACATGCAGGGCGCCTTCAATCAGGTGGCGCTGCGGCTGGATGCGGGCGCCGCCGAGCAGCCGGTGCTGAACGCGGTGGACCACCTGCTGGAGCCTTACGGCAGCATCGGCGCGGTGGGCCGCGACCGCCAGCTCTCGGCCAAGATCGTGTCGGACGAACTGGCCCAGCTGAAGGTGATGGGCACGGTGCTGCCCGCCATCTTCCTGGCCGTGGCCATGTTCATCCTGAACGTGGTGGTGAGCCGCCAGGTGGCCACCCAGCGCAGCCAGATCGCCGCGCTCAAGGCGCTGGGCTATGGCGACGGTGCCATTGCATGGCACTACATCCAGCTCGCACTGGTGGTGGCCGGGCTGGGCGTGGTGGTGGGCCTGGGCCTGAGCCAGCTCATCGGCCGCGGCATGCTCAGCCTGTACGACGAGGTGTTCCGCTTCAACCGCCTGGCCTACATCACCGACATGGGGCTGGTCATCGCCTCCGCCGCCATTGCCGCGCTGGCCGCCGCTGCCGGCACCTGGACGGCCATTCGCGCCGTGGTGCGCCTGCGCCCCGCGCAGGCCATGCTGCCACCCGCGCCGCCGGCCTACAGCGCCACCCTGCTGGAGCGGCTGGGCCTGGGGCGCTTCATGTCCACCAGCGCGCGCATGGTGGTGCGCAACCTGGAGCGCCGGCCGCTGCGCGCCGCCTTCACCGTTACTGGCATCGCCATGGCGGTGGCGCTGCAGATCTCCGGCGCCTTCTGGCTGGACGCGATTGCGCACATCGTCGACGTGCAGTTCCGCCAGGTGCAGCAGGGCGACGTGCTGGTCAACTTCCACCGCCCGGTGCCCGTGACGGTGGTGCGCGATCTGCAGCGCCTGCCCGGCGTGCTCGACGCCGAGGTCTACCGCACCGAGCCGGTGAAGGTGACGCTGCGCGGCAAAACGAACGACACGGCGGTGATGGCCCTGCGCGGCAACGCGAAGCTGATGCGCCTGGTGGACGAAGACCGCGGCGCACTCGCGCTGCCCGCGCACGGCGTGGTGCTGTCGGGCCTGCTGGCGCGCGAACTGGGTGCTCAGGTGGGCGATCGCGTGCAGATCCAGTTCCGCCTGTGGAACCGGCGCAGCGTGGAGGTGGAGGTGGTGGACATCGCCCGCACCATGTTCGGCCAGCTGCTCTACATGAACCTGGACACGCTCAACCGCCTGGCCGGCGATGGCGACGGCGTGGCCGACGCCGCGCTGCAGGTGGACCCGGCCGCCATGCCCGCCTTCTGGGCCGCGGTGAAGGCGGCGCCCGGCATCAACTCGGTGTTCGACAAGGCCAGCTCCATGACCGAATTCAACCAGCGCACCGAGCGCAACATGGGCGTGTTCAGCGGCATCCTCACCCTGTTTGCCGTGGCCATGGCGGTGGGCATCATCTACAACGCGGCGCGCATCTCGCTGTCTGAGCGGGCCTGGGAACTGGCCAGCCTGCGCGTGCTGGGCATGACGAGGGCCGAGGTCTCGGTGCTGCTGCTGGCCGAGCTGGCCGCCGAACTGCTGATTGCCCTGCCGCTGGGTGCGCTGGCCGGCTGGGGGCTGGCCACGCTCATGATGCAGCTCATGGCCAGCGACGCCATTGATTTCCCCGTGGTGATCGAGCCAGCCACCTACGCGTCGGCTGCGCTCATCGTGCTGGCTGCCGGCGTGGCCAGCGCCCTGCTGGTGCGCCGCCACATCGACCGCCTCGACCTGGTTTCCGTTTTGAAAGTCCGCGAATGAACACACCCCCCAAGCCCAACAAGGCCAGCCAGCGCCGCTGGCTCATCGGCGGCCTGGCCGTGGCGGCCCTGGCCGCCGTGCTCTGGGCCGCCTACCGCCCGCGCCCGCTCGACGTGGAAGTGGCTCAGGTGGCTGAGGGCCGCTTCGAGCAGGTCATTGAAGAAGACGGCCAGCTGCGCCTGCAACAGCGCTACCTGGTGGCCGCCCCCACCGCCGCGCAGCTGCAGCGGCCTACGCTCAAAGTGGGCGACGCCGTACAGGCCGGCGACGTGGTGGCCGTGCTCGCGCCCGCCGCCCCGGCCATGATCGACGCACGCACCCGCAGCGTGCTGCAGCAGCGCGTGGGCAGTGCCGAAGCCGCCACCCAGGCCGCGGCTGCCAATGTGCGGCGCCTGCAGGCCAGCTTGGCGCAAGCCACGCTGGAAGCCGAACGCGCCGCCAAACTGGCGCAGGAGAACTTCATCGCCGCATCCGCCCGGGACCAGAGCCGCCTCGCCCGCGAGGCCGCACAGCAGGCTTTGCGCGCCGGCCAGGCCGAACAGGCCGCTGCCGAGCACGCGCTGGGCGAAGCCCGCGCCGCCCTCGGTCGCGCCGAGCCCACCGGTGCTGCGCAAGGCCTGTGGCAGCTCAAGAGCCCGGTGAACGGCCGCGTGCTCAAGCTGCACAAGGAAAGCGCCGAGCCGGTGCAGGCTGGCCAGCCCCTGCTGGAAATCGGCGACACCGCTGCCATGGAAGCCGTCATCGACGTGCTCTCGGGCGACGCCCCGCGCATCGCGCCCGGCGCCGCCGTGCAACTGTCCACCGGCCGCAACCAGCCGCTGCTGGCCGGGCAGGTGGCCCGCATCGACCCGGTGGCCTTCACCAAAGTCTCGGCCCTGGGCATTGAAGAACAGCGCGTCAACGTGGTGGTGACGCTGAACGCCCCCGCCGCCGACCTGCAGAAACTCGGAGACGGCTTCCGGGTGGATGCGCGCATCACCGTGTCGGCGCAGGACGGCGCGCTGCTCGTGCCCTCGGCTGCGCTGGTGCGGCAGGGCGAGGGCTGGCGCGTGTTTGTGGTGGAGGGGGGGAAGGCCGTTGCACGGCCTGTCACGTTCAAGGACCGCCATGCTGACAGCGCCTGGGTTCAGGAGGGGCTGAAGTCGGGGGAGATGGTGATTCTGTATCCGGGGAGTGGGATGGTGGATGGGCGGGCGGTGAGGGTGAGGGGGT
>JAGXRS010000080.1 GCA_018335615.1 Hydrogenophaga sp.
GGTCGCATGAGCGATCTGTCGACGCAGCTGATTCACCATCCTTACCGCGCGCCGGAGGGTTTCGAGGCGGTGCCGCCCGGCGTCTTCAAGGCCTCCACCGTGATCTTTCCGAACGTGCAGGCATTGCGCACGCAGGAGTGGAAAGACAAGAGCGGCTACACCTATGGGCTGCATGGCACGCCCACCACCTTCACGCTGGAGGAGCGCATCGCCACCATCGAGGGTGGGCACTTCTGCGTGCTGGCGCCCAGCGGGCTGTCGGCGGTGGCGCTGGTGGACATGGCCTTCCTGCGCCAGGGTGACGAGGTGCTGTTGCCCGACAACGCGTACGGCCCGGGCAAGGCCTTTGCGGCGGGCGAACTGGCGGGCTGGGGCATCACCCACCGCTATTACGACCCGATGAACCCGGCCGACCTGGCCGCTCGCATCAGCCCGGCCACGCGGCTGGTGTGGCTGGAGGCACCTGGCTCCATCACGCTCGAATTTCCGGACCTGCCCGCGCTGGTCGCGGTGGTGCGCCAGGCCAATGCCGGGCGGGCTTCCGCCCGGCCCATCGTCAACGCACTGGACAACACCTGGGGTGCCGGTATCGCCTTCGATGCCTTTGAACTGGGTGTGGACGTGTCGATGCAGGCGCTCACCAAGTACCCTAGTGGTGGTGCCGACGTGCTCATGGGCTCGGTCGTCACGCGCGACGCATCCCTTCACCAGCAGCTGCTGATGTGCCACATGCGCCTGGGACTGGGCGTGGCGGCGAACGACGCCGAGCTGGTGCTGCGTGGCTTGCCCAGCATGGCGCTTCGTTACCATGCGCAGGATGCGACCACGCGCGACCTCGCGCAGTGGATGCAGCATCAGCCCGGCGTGGCCCAGGTGCTGCACCCCGCATTGGGGGGGTCTCCTGGACACGCCCATTTCATGCGCGATGCGCGCGCGGCCGCCTGCCTGTTCAGCGCCGTATTCGATCCATCGATATCGCACGACCGCGTCGACGCGTTCTGCGACGCGCTGCAGCTGTTCCGGCTGGGCTGGAGCTGGGCCGGGCCGATCAGCCTGTGCGCCCCTTACGACGTGCCGTCCATCCGGACCACGCCTTGGCCCCACGCCGGTGGTCTGGTACGCTTTGCAGTCGGCCTTGAGGCAGCGGACGATCTTCGTGCCGACCTCGCCCAGGCCCTGGCCGTTCTGAACGGCTGATTTTTTCCATCCCATCCGACCCCCAACCCGACACGAAAGACAGTTTTGGCCACTCCCAATTACGGATACGAAAAACGCCAGCGCGAGCTGGCCAAGAAAAAGAAGAAAGAGGAAAAGTTGAAAGCCAAGGCCGGTGGCAAGCGCCCCGATGAGTACGGCGCACCGCAGGACGCCGCGCCTGAGGCAGACCCACAGGCCCCCGCCACTGGCCAGGGGCCAGCACCCGCCAACTGATGCGGGCGGCCGTTCATCGTCGGCCGTTGGTTGTGGGCCGGGCGGATTGAATCAGGCCGGCTCGGCCACGGCCTCCAGGGCCAGCAGGTGGCGAGCCGCTTCCCGCAGAGACTGCGGCGAGCGCTCGGGCAGTTCACAACGCAGGGCCTGGCCGAAGCGCACAAAATTGCGCGCAATCGACTGCGCGTACATCGGGTCGTAGTGTTGCGTCAGCAGGTCCAGCACCACCGAAGGCGTTTCACCCCGCTGAACCCGCTCGGTCCAGTCCTGCACCACGGCCTTGCCCCGCAGCTCGACAAGAGCCTCCAGCCGCCGGCAGAAGAACGCCGGGTCGGTGACAAAAAAGTCATAGTCTTCCAGCAGCAGCGCCACACGCTCGCGGTCGGCCAGGCGCAGGTCGATGCAGGGGCTCTGCCGCATCGCGTCGATCAGGGCGTCGGGCACGCGCACATTGCCCACCTTCTTGCTCTCGCTTTCCACATAGACCGGGTGCTCAGGATCGAACCCCCGCAGCGCGCTCCAGATCAGGCTGTCGAAGCGTTTCTGGCTCGGTTGCTCCACGCCCGGGATGTGGCCGAGCACCGAACTGCGGTGGCTGGCCAGTGCCTCCAGGTCCAACACCTGCGCGCCTTCGGCCGCCAATGCCTGCAGCAGGCGGGTCTTGCCGCTGCCGGTGGGGCCGCACACCACACGGTAGTGCAGCCGATTCGCCAGCGCGGGCAATGATTCCACCAGCGCGGCACGCCAGGCTTTGTAGCCCCCTTCGATCAGGGTGACCTGAAAGCCGATGGCGCCCAGGATGGTGGCCAGTGCGCCGCTGCGGTTGCCCCCGCGCCAGCAGTACACCAGCGGTTTCCAGCCCTTGGGCTTGTCGAGCAGTTCGCGCTCGATGTGCGCCGCGATGTTGCGCGCCGCCAGGGCGGCGCCACGCTTCTTGGCTTCGAAAGCGTTGACCTGCTTGTACATCGTGCCGATGGTGATGCGCTCGGCGTTGTTCAAGGTGGGCCAGTTCACGGCGCCTGGCACGTGGTCCAGCGCATGCTCGTCCTCGGTACGGGCATCGATGATGGTGTCGAACGTGTCGAGGCGGGCCAGGGCTTCGCCGGCGGGCAGGGATTGGACGGGCATGGCCGATTATCGGGGCAGCAGCTTGCGCAGCTCCGGCCACACATTGGCCAGCATGGTGGCCTGGGCCGCTTCGTTGGGGTGGATGCGGTCGTTCTGGAACAGGCTGGTCGGGTCGGCGAGATCGGCCACATCTTTCAGGAAGAAGGGCACCAGCGCCGTTTTCTGCTCACGCGCCACGGTCACGAACAACTCGCGAAACTCTCGGGCGTAGGCCGTGCCGTAGTTGGGCGGCATGTCCATGCCCAGGATCAGCACCTGGGCGCCTGCAGCGCGGGCCTGACGGGCCATGTCGGCCAGGTTGTCGCGCGTCATGTTCAGGGGCAGGCCGCGCAGGGCATCGTTGCCGCCCAGCTCCAGCACCACCACGGCGGGCTGGTGCTGGCGCAGCAGCGCGGGCAGGCGCGAGCGCCCGCCGGAGGTGGTCTCGCCGCTGACGCTGGCATTGACCACCCGTGCCCGGCGCTTCTCGCTCGCCAGGCGCTGTTCCAGCAAGGCGACCCAGCCGGTGCCGCGGCGCAGCCCGTATTCGGCGCTCAGCGAGTCGCCCACGATCAGGATCGCGGGTGGGGCGGCCGGGCCGCCTGCGCTGCCCGCGGTTTGTGCCTGGGCAGCGGTCCAAGACCCCGGCAGCGCGAGCGCCAGGGCCAGCGCGTTAAAGTGACGTCGTTTCAACTCAGGACCTTTCCATGTCGGATGTGATGATTGCCGTGCAGCACGTGTTCAAGTCGGTGACCGATTCGACCGGTACCCTGACGATACTGCGGGATATCGACTTTTCGCTCAACAAGGGCGAAACCGCGGCCATCGTGGGGGCCTCCGGATCGGGCAAGAGCACGCTGCTGTCGATCATTGCGGGGTTGGATACGCCCACCAGCGGCACAGTTCAGATGGATGGCACCGATCTGTTTGCCCTGGACGAAGACCAGCGCGCCGCCCTGCGGGCGCAGAAGCTGGGCTTCGTGTTCCAGAGTTTCCAGCTGCTGGGCAACCTGACGGCGCTGGAAAACGTGATGCTGCCACTGGAGCTGTCTGGCCGGCGTGACGCCCGGGCCACCGCCACCCAGATGCTGCAGCGGGTGGGCCTGGGCGAGCGGCTGGGCCACTACCCCAAGGTGCTTTCGGGCGGGGAGCAGCAGCGGGTGGCGCTGGCGCGGGCCTTTGTGGTGCAGCCCGCCGTGTTGCTGGCCGACGAGCCCACCGGCAGCCTGGATTTCGCCACCGGCGCGACCATCATGGAACTGATGTTCGACCTCAACCGCGAGCAGGGCACGACGCTGGTGCTGGTGACGCACGACCGGGCCATTGCGCAGCGTTGCGAGCGGCGCATCACCATCGAAGCGGGGCAGGTGGCGGTGGAAGCGGTCGCCCTGGCCGGCTGACGGGGGTGCGGGGGGCGCCCGCAGGGGAGCCTGCGCCGCCAGGCGCCAGCAAGCCTGGAGCGGCGGCGATAATTCCCGCATGTCATCCCCCAAAGTACTGTTCGGCTTCCATGCCGTGGGCGTGCGCCTGAAGACCGCGCCGCAATCGATTGTCGAGATCTACTACGAGGCCACCCGGCGCGATGCCCGCATGCGCCAGTTTCTCGACCGGGCCCGCGAGGCCGGTGCGCGCCTGATCGAAGCCGACAGCCTGCGCCTGGCCAAACTGGCCGGCAGCCACGGCCACCAGGGCGTTGCGGCCCGTGTGGAGGCCATTGCGCAGGTGCATTCGCTGGACGAGCTGCTCGAAAACCTGGAAGCCGAAGGGGTGGAGTCCCCCTTGCTGCTGGTGCTCGACGGCATCACCGATCCGCACAACCTCGGCGCCTGCCTGCGCGTGGCCGATGGCGCCGGTGCCCATGCCGTGATTGCGCCGAAGGACCACGCCGCCGGCATCAACGCCACGGTGGCCAAGGTGGCCAGCGGTGCGGCCGAGACCATGCCGTACTTCATGGTCACCAACCTGGCGCGCACGCTGGGCGAGCTGAAGGAGCGCAACATCTGGGTCATTGGCACCAGCGATGACGCGCCCAAGACGCTCTACCAGGTGGACCTCAAGGGGCCGGTGGCGCTCGTGCTGGGCGCCGAGGGCGACGGCATGCGCCAGCTCACGCGCAAGACCTGCGACGAACTCATCAGCATTCCCATGCGCGGCGCGGTCGAGAGCCTGAACGTGTCGGTGGCCAGCGGCGTGTGCCTGTACGAGGCGCTGCGCCAGCGCAGCTGATCGAAGGGTTGCGGCGTCGTCAGCAGCACGAGGATGCGGCCTGGCGGTGCGGGCACGCGCCACAGGCGCTCATACCCAGCCCAGCGCGCCCAGCAGGGCGCCGGCGCCAATCAGCCACAGCAGGTGCAGGCGGGTGCGCCAGACCAGCAGCGTGGCGACCGCGGTAAGGAGCCACAGCGGCCAGTCGCGCGCCGGGTGGTCGTGGGAGCCGGTGAGCAGCCAGCCGGTGGCGATCAGCAGCGCGATCACGATCGGGGCCATGCCGGTCTTGAAGGCGCGCACCACGCGCAGCTCGCGGTTGCGGTGCGCCCAGCGCGTGGCGGTGTAGGTCAGCACCGATGAGGGCAGCATGATGGCCACCATGGTGACCGCCACGCCGAACAGGGCGAGCGCCCAGGCCAGCCAGCCGGCGCCAGGGCCGCCACCCGCGTTGAGGCCCACGTTCCAGCCCAGCAGGGCGACGAACAGCACATTGGGTCCCGGCGCGGCCTGTGACAGGGCAATGGACGAGGTGAACTGCCCATCGGTGAGCCAGCCGTTTTCGTGCACCAGGTAGCGGTGCATGTCCGGCGCCGTGGTGATGGCCCCGCCCACTGCCAGCAGCGAGAGCGAGGCGAAGTGGCTGAAGAGGTCGAGCCAGTTGCCCGGGGTGGCTGCCATGCTCATGCGCCGTGCTCCACCGTGGACGGGGTGGCCCCCACCACCCGGTAGGCCCACAGACAGGCGCCGCCGCCGATGCCCGCCAGCACCCACAGCAGCGGCCAGCGCAGCAGCGCAATGGCCACGAAGGTCAGGGCCGCCAGGCCAATGCACACGCCCATGCCCATGGCGTTGCGGTCCAGGGCTGCGATGAGTTTGATGCCGGTGGCGGTGATCAGGCCGGCCGCCACGGCGCCCATGCCGCGCAGCGCGCCCTGCGCCAGCGGCGAGTCGGCCACGCCACCGTAGAGCGCCGCGAGCAGCAGCACGATGACCAGCGGCGCGGCCAGCATGCCGGCGAGGGCCGCCAGCGCGCCGGGCAGGCCGAAATAGCGCCCGCCGATCATCATCGACAGGTTGACCACGTTGGGCCCTGGGAGGATCTGGGCCACGGCCCAGTCTTCGACGAACTGCTCGCGGGTCATCCAGCGTTTCTTGTCCACCAGTTCGCGCTGTACCACCGCCAGCACGCCGCCGAAACCCTGCAACGCCAGCCAGGTGAAGGACAGGAACAGGTCGGTCCTGGAACGGGGGCGATGGGGGGCAGAGGGGTCGGGCGCGGGCAGCGAGGAGGGGGCGGGCATGCGCCCGATTATCCGACCGCCGCCGGCCCTTTGCCGTCGAGCATGTCGCGCACCATGTCCACCGTGAGCGGCTTGGTGACGAAGCCGTGGATCACCGGCAGTTCGCTCACGCGCTGCCGGTCCTGGGGCGAGCCGGACGAGGTGAGCATCACCAGCACCACCGTGGGTTTGCCGCTGAGCAAGGGCGTGGCCTGGCGCGCGAACTCGAAGCCGTCCATCAGCGGCATGTTGATGTCCAGAAAGATGCCAGTGGGCAGGGTGAGGTCATCGACTTGCAGGAAGGCGAGCGCATCGATGCCGCTTTCGAAGACCCGGACCTCGCCCTTGAACCCGGCCCGGCGGATCATGATCTCGTGGAAGACGTTGTCGGCTTCGTTGTCGTCGATGAGGATAAAGCGTTGCGGAATCAGCATGGAACATCTCTACAGTGGTGCGTGCGAAACCGTCGGCAGGTGCAGGGTGAAGCGGCAGCCGCCACTGGTCGACAACTGCACGGTCAGCGTGCCGCCGTGCAATTCTGCAATGCGCCGGCAAATGGAGAGCCCGAGCCCCGAGCCCTCGTATTCTTTTCGCGAGTGCAGGCGCTGAAAGATCTCAAAAATGCTTTTCTGGTGCTCCACGGGAATGCCGATGCCGTTGTCGTCCACGCTCAGTTCGACGAAACCACCGGTCTCCGTGGCCGACACCTGCAGGACGGGCGGCACGCCGGGGCGGCTGAACTTCAGGCCATTGGAGATGAGGTTCTGCAGGGCCAGGCGCAGCAGGGATTCGTCCCCCGTCACCGCGGGCAGTGCCTGCAGTTCCACCTGGCCCTGGGTCCGCTCCCGGGCCGAACTGAGGTCGTCCAGCACGTCCAGCGCCAGTCGCTGCAGGTCCACCCGGGTGGATTTCAGGGTCTGGTTGTCGAGCTGTACATAGCTCAGCAGGTCGTCGAGCAGGCTGACCATGCGCAGGCCTCCCATGCGCACGTAGCCCAGGTAGCGCTGGCCCATGGGGGGCAGGTCCTGCAGGTGGTCGGCTTCGAGCAGACTGGCAAAGTTGTTGATCGAGTTGATGGGCTCGCGCAGGTCGTGCGACATGATGTGGATGAAGCGCTGCTGCTCACGCGTTCTGTGCTCCAGCAGCGCGACGGTTTCGCCGAGTTCGGCTTCCTTTTCCTTGAGCGCCTGGATGTCATGGGAGCGCAACACCACCCCGATCACCGCGCCATGAGCATCGCGCACCGGCAGCAAGGCCACCTCCATGTGCCGGGGCCCGGCGGCGGTGTAGGGGTGCAGGTGCTGGAAGAAGACCGGCTGTCCGGCCAGTGCCCTGTCCAGCCGGGGCTGGATGAAACCGTCGAACAGGTCGGGGCCCAGGCGTTCCCGCACATGGTGCCCGACCACCTCGTCCAGTGTGCAACCCCAATAGGCGAGATAGGTTTCGTTCACATGCAGGTACACGTAGTCGGGGCTGATGTAGGCCTTCAGGTCCAGGCCGGACGTTGACATGGCCACCAGGCGCTCGTGCTCGACCTGGGCCTCGTGGGTCCGGCGTTCTTCTTCCTTCTGCCGCGCCTCTTCGTGCTGCAGCAGCGTGACCACCAGCTTGGCCAGTGTTTGCAGCGCCTGGAGCTGGCTGGGACTGAACTGGCGTACGCGGGGGTCGATCACGCACAGCGTGCCCAGCGCAAGGCCTTCTGCCGTGACCAGCGGCGCGCCCGCGTAGGCCCGGATGTTCGGCTGCCCGGTGACCAGCGGGTTGTCGTGGAACCGGTCGTCCAGCCGGGCGTCTTCCACCACGAAAGGCTGCTGGGGCTGCAGGATGGCGTGGGCGCAGAAAGACATGGTGCGGTCGGTCTCGGTCGCCTCCATACCGATGCGCGATTTGAACCACTGGCGCTCGCGGTCGACCAGCGACACCAGCGCGATGGGCGTGCCGCAGATGGCAGACGCCAGCGAGGTGATGTCGTCAAAGGCACTCTGGGGCAATGTGTCCAGTGCGCCCAGGTTGAGGAGGCGCTCCAGACGCTGGGCTTCGTTCTCGGGCTGTGGGGCTGCGGCCATGGCGCTGATCATTGAAAGTTCGTCTTATCGCACAAACCCCGATCGGCGCCGGTAAGTATTTGAAGCGCAGCAGGCTCCCGGACAGGCCCGTCAGCGCATCTGACGTGTGGAGCGCAGGGCCCCTGCGCTGGCTCCTCAGACCGACATGCCGCCCGACACCTCGATCACCGCGCCGTTGATGTAGCTCGCCTCGTCGCTGGCCAGGAAGGCGTACACGTTGGCGATCTCTTCGGGCTGGCCCAGGCGGCGCAGCGGCACACGGTGCTCCATTTCCTGGATCACCTTGTCCGGGATGGTGCTCAGGATGGGGGTGCTGATGAAGCCGGGCGCCACGGCATTCACGCGCACGCCCTTGGGGCCGAGTTCCCGGCTCCAGGTCTTGGTGAAACCGATCACGCCGAACTTGGTGGCGGCGTAGTTGGTCTGGCCGAAATTGCCGTAGATGCCCACCACCGAAGACGCATTGAGAATGACGCCGCTGCCCTGCGCCGTCATGTGGTCGGCCACGGCCTGGGCGCAATGGAACACGCCGCGCAGGTTCACGTCGATGACGCGGTCGAACTGCTCCAGCGTCATCTTCTGCAGGCGCGCGTCCTGCGTGATGCCGGCGTTGTTCACCAGCACGTCGATGCGGCCGAAGCGCTC
>JAGXRS010000081.1 GCA_018335615.1 Hydrogenophaga sp.
CCCCGCCAGTATCGAAACCGTCGCCCAGTACCGGCTCGATGCGACCGCCCGGCGAAGGGAACCGGTCCGCTGGAGCGGGCGCATCTTCAAGCCCCGCAGGGGTGCCGTCCTGTGTGGTGGTTTCCGGGGTTCGCTCCCGCGCGGTGCGCGGCGCGCTCTTGCGCGTGACCCAGGCGTTGTAAGCGACCACGGCCGCCAGCAAGAGGCCGCCGATGATGGCCAGACTGATCTGCAGAGTGCTCATGGTGCTGGGGTGTGGTGGGGATGGACGGGGGGAGGTGAACCGAAAGTCGCTCAGGCGGCAGCCAGCATGCCGGCGGCGGACTCCATGTCCACCGCCACGATACGGGAAACACCCTGTTCCTGCATCGTCACGCCGATCAGCTGCTCGGCCATTTCCATGGCGATCTTGTTGTGGCTGATGAAGAGGAACTGCGTGCCCTGCTTGCTCATGCTGGTGACAAGTTTGGCGTACCGGTCGGTGTTGGCGTCGTCCAGCGGGGCGTCCACCTCGTCCAGCAGGCAGAACGGCGCGGGGTTGAGCTGGAAAATGGCGAACACCAGGGCAATGGCGGTCAGCGCCTTTTCACCACCGGAAAGCAGGTGGATGGTCTGGTTTTTCTTGCCAGGCGGCTGCGCCAGCACCTGCACGCCGGCGTCCAGAATCTCTTCACCGGTCATCACCAGACGGGCGTTGCCTCCGCCGAACAGCTCGGGGAACATGCGCCCGAAGTGTTCGTTGACGGCGTGGAAGGTGCTGCCGAGCAGCTCGCGCGTTTCGGCGTCGATTTTCTTGATGGCGTCTTCCAGCGTGTTCATGGCCTCGACCAGATCGGCCGACTGGGCGTCCAGGAACACCTTGCGCTCGCGCGCAGCGCTGAGTTCGTCGAGCGCGGCGAGGTTGACAGCGCCCAGCGCCTGGATCTCGCGGTGGTGACGGTCGATCTCACTTTGCAAGCCGGTCAGGCGCACATTGCCTTCCATGATGCTCTGCGCCACCGCAGCCAGGTCGGCCTCGGCTTCGGTCAGCAGCTGGCTGTACTGCTCCACGCCGAGCCGCGCGGCCTGCTCCTTCAGCTGGAACTCGGTGATACGGCCGCGCAGGGGTTCCAGTTCGCGCTCGCACTTCGAGCGCCACTCGTCGCTGGCGCGCAGCTGGGCGGTGAGGCCGTCGTAGGTGCTGCGCAGAGCGCCCAGCGCCTGCTCGCGCTCCAGCTTCGTGGCCAGCGCGTCCTGCAGGCCGCCTTGTGCGGCGGCGTCATTCAGGCGGCCGAGTTCGTCCTGCGCGCGCTGCGTTTCCTGCGCCAGCGACACCTCTTGCGCCGTGGCCGTTTCCAGTGAGCGCTGCAGTTCGCCTTGGCGGGCCTGCAGGCTGCGCAGGGCAAAGGTGGCTTCCTGCGCGTTGCGCTCGAGCGAGCGCTGCTGTTCACGGGCCTGGTTGAGCGTGCGTTCGGCCACGATCACGGCGTCATCGAACTGGGCGTGCCGTTCCTGGCAGTCGGCCAGCTGCATGTCGAGTTCTTCGAAACGGGCTTCGGCCGTGACGCGGCGCTCCTGCAGTTCGTCAAGCTGGGCGTCCACCTCGGCCAGGTCGCTGGCGATCTGCTCGCTGCGGGCGCGTGTCTGCTCTGCCAGCTGGGCCAGGCGCAGCGCCTCCACCTGCCGCTCGTGGGCACGGCTGCGGGCCTCAGACGCCTCGCGCCGGGCGCTCACCAGGCGCTGAGAGGCCTCGGTGTACGCCGCCTCGGCGCGGATCAGCTGGGCACGCGCGTGCTCGGCCAGCAGCACCTGCGCCCGGCAGTCCTTGTCGAGGTTCTCGATCTCCTGTGCGCGCGCCAGCAAACCCGCCTGCTCACTGTCGGGTGCGTAGAAGCTGACGCTGTGCGCGGTGACCGCGTGGCCACTGGGCACAAAGATGGTTTCGCCCGGCTGCAGGGCGGCGCGCTGCGCGAGCGCCTCTTCCAGGCTGGGCGCGCTCAAGGCACCGTGCAGCCACTCGCCGAGCAGGGCCTGTCGGACCGCGTCGTTCAGCCGCAGCCAGCTGGCCAGGGGCTTCAGGCCGGTGGCGCCCACCGCGCCCGTGGCCGCCGCGGCGGGTGGCTGGTAGAAGGCCAGCTTGGCCGGCGGCGCGTCGCTCGCAAAAGCGCGCAGCATGTCGAGCCGCGACACCTCCAGCGCGCCCAGGCGTTCGCGCAGGGCGGCTTCCAGCGCGTTTTCCCACCCAGCCTCGACATGGAGGCGGCTCCACAAAGCCTGCAGCCCGTCCAGCCCGTGCCTGGCCAGCCAGGGCTTGAGCTTGCCGTCGGTGCGCACCTGGTCCTGCAAGGACTTGAGCGCTTCCAGCCGCGCCGACAGGTCGGCCTGTCGGCCAGACTCCGCGTTCACGGCCACTTGGGCTGCTCGACGCTCATCGTCGAGCTGGGGCACGGTGTCCTGCAGCGCCTGCAGCCGTGCATCGTTCAGTTCCGCCTGCGACTGCGCCTGCGCCAGCTGCTCCTGCGCATCGGTCAGCCGCGCCTCGTCGGGCGTACTCAATGTGTTGCGGTCGGCCAGCAGGCGGTCGCGGCGCTGGTTGAGCTGGCGGCTCTGCTCTTCGATGCTGCGCTGCTCGGCGGCCAGCACCTGGATCTGCTGCTGCACCTGCACCACGCTGGCGCGCTGCTCGTTGGCACGGGCCTGGGCTTGGCGCAAGCGGTCCTCCAGCGCGGGCAAGGCGCCCGACTGTTCGTCACCCTGGGCGGCGAGCACCACCGACCGGTCTTCCGCCTCCACCATGGCCTCGGCCAGCTGCTCCAGCTCGACGGCGGCGTCCTCGCTGCGGGTGGCCCAGGCCTGGATCTGATCTTTCAGCTGCACCAGCCGCTGCTCGACCCGCCGCCGGCCCTCCACCACAAAACGGATCTCGGCCTCCAGCTTGCCGACCTCGGCCGTTGCCTCATACAGCCGGCCCTGTGCCTGGTTCACCTGGTCGCCGGCCAGGTAATGCGCCTGGCGGATGGTTTCCAGTTCGGATTCGACGCGGCGCAGGTCGGCCGTGCGCGACTCCAGATCGTTCACGGCCTGCGCCGCGTCCACCTTCACGCGGCTCTGATCGGCCTCGGCCTCGCTGCGCTTCAGAAACCAGAGCTGGTGCTGCTTGAGCGTGGCGCTGGCCTGCAGCGTGTGGTAGCGGGCCGCCACCTCGGCCTGCTTCTCCAGCTTGTCCAGGTTGGCATTGAGCTCGCGCAGGATATCTTCCACGCGGGTGAGGTTCTCCCGTGTGTCGGCCAGCCGGTGGGCGGTCTCGCGTCGGCGTTCCTTGTATTTGGAGACGCCGGCGGCTTCTTCCAGGAACAGCCGCAGTTCTTCAGGCTTGCTCTCGATGATGCGGCTGATGGTGCCCTGGCCGATGATGGCGTAGGCGCGCGGCCCCAACCCGGTGCCCAGGAACACATCCTGCACGTCGCGGCGGCGCACCGGCTGGTTGTTGATGTAATAACTGCTGGTGCCGTCACGGGTGAGCACGCGCTTGACCGCAATCTCGCCGAACTGCCCCCACTGGCCGCCGGCGCGGTGGTCGGCGTTGTCGAACACCAGCTCCACGCTGGAGCGGCTGGCCGGCTTGCGGGTGTTGGTGCCGTTGAAGATCACGTCCTGCATGGACTCGCCACGCAACTCGGACGCCTTGGACTCGCCCAGCACCCAGCGCACTGCGTCCATGATGTTCGACTTGCCGCAGCCGTTGGGCCCCACCACGCCCACCAATTGCCCCGGCAGCATGAAGTTGGTGGGCTCGGCGAACGACTTGAAGCCAGATAACTTGATCGAATTGAGGCGCACGGAACGACTTGGTGACAACGGGTGAGACTGCCTCAGCGCTCGGCAGGCTCGTGTTCAAGAATGATACCGTGGCACGGCAGGGCAACTTCGCTCGACGCGGGCGGCGGCTGGGCCGCACGCGGCGTGCCTGTCACCGGCCCGGTGCCGACAGCCATCTCACGTCCCCCGCGGCAATGACCCCAGGGGTGCCGGGATCACCCGGGATGAACAACATCTTGCTGCGGTACTTTTTTCATTGTGCGCGCTGATGGCAGAGGCATGCACGGCTCGCCTGTCCGCAAGCGCCCGCACCGCAACAGCACGGGACGTTCGGCAGACCCCGAGCGGCGCGGCCCCTTGCCGGGCAACACGGGGGACGGCCTGGGGCCAGCGGCAACTTCCGGGATAATCGATCGCCATGAATCCACTACTGGCGCGACTGCAGCCTTATCCCTTCGAGCGGCTGCGCAAGCTGTTCGCCGACGTCACCCCCCACCCAGCCCACACCCCGATCAGCCTGGGCATCGGTGAGCCCAAGCATGCCACCCCCACCTTTTTGAAACAGGCGCTGGCCGCCGCGCTGGACACCGGTCTGGCCGGCTACCCGGCCACCGCTGGCGAGCCCGCGCTGCGCGAGGCCTGTGCCGGCTGGCTGCAGCGGCGTTACGGCGTCACGGTGAACCCGGCCACGCAGGTGCTGCCGGTCAATGGTTCGCGCGAAGCCCTGTTTTCCTTCGCGCAAACGGTGCTCGACCCCACCCGACCCGGCGCCACGCTGGTATTTCCCAACCCCTTCTATCAAATCTACGAAGGCGCGGCCCTGCTCGGCGGCGCCGAGCCGCACTACGTGGCCAGCGACCCGGCGCGCAACTTTGCGGTCGACTGGGACAGCGTGCCCGACGCCGTGTGGGCGCGCACCCAGCTGCTGTTCGTGTGCTCGCCGGGCAACCCCACCGGCGCGGTGATGCCGCTGGCCGAGTGGGCCAAGCTGTTCGATCTGAGCGACCGCCACGGCTTCGTGATCGCGTCCGACGAGTGCTACAGCGAGATCTATTTCCGCGACGAGCCGCCGCTGGGCGGCCTGGAAGCCGCGGTGCAGCTGGGCCGCACCGACTTCAAGAACCTCCTGATGTTCACCAGCCTGTCCAAGCGCAGCAACGCGCCGGGTCTGCGCAGCGGCTTCGTGGCCGGTGATGCCCAGCTCATCAAACCCTTTCTGCTCTACCGCACCTACCACGGCGGCGCCATGAGCCCGGCCGTACAGGCCGCCAGCGTGGCCGCCTGGGACGACGAGGCCCATGTGGTGGACAACCGGCGCCAGTACCGCGAGAAATTTGCGCAGGTGATGCCGGTGCTGGCCCCGGTGCTGGACGTGGCGCTGCCGGACGCGGCCTTCTATCTTTGGGCCGGCGTGCCCGAGGTCTTTGCCAACCGGGTCCCGGGCCTGAGCGCGGACGAGGCTTTCGCCCGCGAGCTGCTGGCTCAATACAATGTGACGGTTTTGCCCGGCAGCTACCTGGCCCGCGAGGCGGGTGGCACCAACCCCGGCCGGGGCCGCGTGCGCATGGCGCTGGTCGCCGAAACCGCCGAATGCCTGGAAGCCGCCGGGCGCATCCACGCCTTTGTCTTCCACAACGATTGAGTTGCCCCGCTGGCGGCCCCATCGCGTTTCTTGTTCCTGTCTCTTTTTCTCACCGAGTCCGACCTCCATGACCCAACAACTGCAAACCCTGATCGACACCGCCTGGGACAACCGCGCCGAACTGTCCCCCGCCTCTGCCCCCAAGGAAGTGCTGGACGCCGTGGAACACGTGATTGCCGAGCTCAACGCCGGCAAGCTGCGCGTGGCCACCCGCGAAGGCGTGGGCCAGTGGACGGTGCACCAGTGGATCAAGAAGGCCGTGCTGCTGTCCTTCCGCCTGAAGGACAACGAGATGATGCGCAGCGGCGACCTCGCCTTCTACGACAAGGTGCAGACCAAGTTCGCGCACCTGAGCGAAGCCGAGATGAAGGCCACCGGCGTGCGCGTGGTGCCGCCGGCCGTGGCCCGCCGCGGCAGCTTCAT
>JAGXRS010000082.1 GCA_018335615.1 Hydrogenophaga sp.
CGGGAGGGAGCGGCGGTTCAAGGCAGTGGGCTCGGGTGGGGTGGCTGCCTGGCCACCCGCGGGGTGCGGCGACAACGGAGCCAGGATGGTGGATGCGGGTGGGACAACGCAAGCGGCATGGGATTCGGCGCCTCGGTGCTGCGTTCCCGGCGGCTGCAGACGGGTTTGTAGAATCTGCGGCGATTATCCTATGCCCACACAGCGGTTGTCGCTGTGCCTTCCCCCACGCCCATGACCCCGAACCAACCGCCAGTCCTGTGGGCCGATCCCCAGCGCGAAGCCGCCTTCCACGCCTGGCTGGCGCCCCTGGCCATCCGCCACGGACTGCGTGCGCAGAGCCTGCGCCCCGCCTCGGCCGACGCCAGCTTTCGCCGCTACCTGCGGCTCGACACCGCCAGTGGTGCGAGCGTGATCGTGATGGACGCGCCGCCAGCGCAGGAAAACTGCCGCCCCTTCGTCGAGGTGGCCCGGCTCATGCGCGACGCGGGGCTGCTGGTGCCCGAGGTGCTGGCCTGGGACGAGCCGCAAGGCTTCATGCTGCTGAGCGACCTGGGCAACCAGACCCTGCTCGACGTGATCGACCCCGACAACGCCCCGGCCCAGCACGCCCGCTACATGGCCGCGCTGGACAGCCTGCTGGCCTGGCAGCTGGCCAGCCAGCCTGGCGTGCTGCCGCCCTACGACGACGCGCTGCTGCGCCGCGAGCTGCAGCTGTTCCCCGACTGGTACCTCGACCGGCACCGCCAGACCGTGCTGAACGAGCAGGAAGCGGGCGTGGTGAAAAAGGCCTTCGACAGCATCGTGCGCCACAACCTGGCCGCGCCCAGCGTGTACGTGCACCGGGATTTCATGCCTCGAAATCTGATGATGCCGAGGCAGGCGGGCGCCACGGCCGCGCAGCAGCTCGGCGTGCTCGATTTCCAGGACGCCGTCTACGGCCCCATCACCTACGACATCGCCAGCCTGATGCGCGACGCCTTCCTGAGCTGGGAAGAGGACTTTGTCATCGACGTCACCATCCGTTACTGGGAAAAGGCCCGCAAGGCCGGCCTGATGGACTTCGAGGACTGGCACAGCGACTTCGGCGCCTTCTACCGTGCCGTGGAATGGATGGGCCTGCAGCGCCACCTGAAGGTGGCCGGCATCTTCGCCCGGCTCACGCTGCGCGACGGCAAGCCCCAGTACCTGGCCGATGCGCCGCGCTTCATCCACTACATCCGCAACACCGCGCACCGCTACCGCGAGCTCGGTCCCTTCCTCAAGGTGATCGACCGGGTGGAGGGCTTCGAAGCCGCTTCCGGCTACGCCTTCGGGCGCGTCTGAAGCGACCCCCATGCCCCGCTTCCACTGCCCCGTGCCGCTGCTGGCGGGCATTGCGCTGAACCTGCCGCCCGGCGCCGCGCGCCATGTGCAGGTGCTGCGCCTGCAACCCGGCGCGGTGATCACGCTGTTCAATGGCGAGGGCGGCGAGTGGGACGCCACCGTCACCCACATGGGCCGCAGCGAGGTGGGCGTACAGCTCGGCGCGCACCGCGCCACCGAACGGGAAAACCGCCGGGCCGTGCACCTGGCCGTGGGCATGCCCGCCAACGACCGCATGGACTGGCTGGTGGAGAAAGCCACCGAACTCGGGGTGCACAGCATCCAACCGCTGCACACCGCCCACAGCGTGCTGCGCCTGAACGGCGAGCGCGCCACCAAAAAACAGGCGCACTGGCAATCGGTGGCGGTGGCGGGCTGCGAGCAGTGCGGGCGCAACCGCGTGCCCACGGTGGACCCCGTGGCCGACTTCCCGGCTTGGCTGAAGAACCAGGCCGCCGCGCCATCGGCCACGCCGCTGCTGCGCTGTGTGCTCTCGCTCGCCCCCGATACGCAGCCCCTGGCCCAGGCACTGGCCGCGGCAGCGCCCGATGTGCCCGTGTTGTTCCTGAGCGGGCCTGAAGGCGGCCTCAGCCCGGCCGAAGACGCGGCCGCGCGCGCCGCCGGCTTTGTGCCCGTGACGCTCGGCCCGCGCGTGCTGCGCGCCGAAACCGCGGCCCTGGCGGCCCTGGTGCTGGCGGGCAGCTGAGCACAGAAGCCCCGCTGACCGGGCAGCTGGCGCGAGGCCGCTGTATAAACAGCGGCTTATGAATAAGAACCTCTGGCTGCTGGCCGCCGCACAAGGCCTGTTCCTCACCAACAACGTGGTCTTCATCGCCATCAACGGGCTGGTGGGCCTGTCGATGGCGCCGCTGGGCTGGATGGCCACCTTGCCAGTGATGGGGTATGTGGTGGGCGGCGCGCTGTCCACGCCACTGGTGGCGCGCACGCAGAGCGCACTGGGGCGCAAGGCCTCGTTCCAGATCGGCTTGCTGGTGGCCTTTGCGTCCGCCCTGCTGTGCTTCTGGGCCGCGGTCGACAAGAACTTCTGGCTGCTGGTGAGCGCCACCGTGGTCGCGGGCTACTACAGCGCCAACGGCCAGCTCTACCGCTTTGCCGCTGCCGAACTGGCCGCGCCCGACTTCCGCGAAAAAGCGGTGTCCCTGGTGCTGGCCGGCGGGCTGGCCGGTGCGGTGCTCGGACCCAACCTGGCCAGCCGCACGCGCAACCTCTTCGAGGTGCCGTTTGCCGGCGCTTACCTGGCACTGGCGGCCGTGGCCCTGCTGTCGATGCTGGTGATGGCCTTGCTGCGCTTTCCGCCCCTGCCGCCGAAACAGGCGAACGCCGCGAAGGGCCGCCCCCTGTCGGTGATCATGCGACAGCCGGTGTTCATCGTCGCCGCGGCCGGCGCGGCCCTGGGCTACGGGGTGATGAACCTGCTGATGGCGGCCACCCCGCTGGCCATGCAGGTGTGCGGCTTCGCCTTCGACGACGCCGCCATGGTGCTGCAGTGGCATGTGGTCGGCATGTTCGCACCCGGCTTCTTCACCGGTCACCTCATCAAGCGCTTCGGCACGCTGACCATCATGGGCGTGGGTGTGGCGCTGAACCTGGCCTGCATCGCCATCGCGCTCTCGGGCGTGGAGCTGCACCAGTTCCTGATCGCGCTCTTCCTGCTCGGCGTGGGCTGGAACTTCCTGTTCACCGGCAGCACCACCCTGTCGCTGCAGGCCTACCGGCCAGAAGAGAAAGACCGGGCGCAGGGTGCCATCAACTTCTTCGTCTTCGCCACCATGGCGCTGACCTCGTTTGCCTCTGGCGCCCTGGTCACCACCCAGGGCTGGCAGTGGCTGAACGTGGGCTCGCTGCTGCCGGTGGCGCTCACAGGCGCGGCGCTTGCCTGGCTTGCGTGGCGGCGCAGCCCTGCCCAGAATGCGGTCTGATCCTGCGGCCGCCGGCCGGGGGGCACGCACCTCTCCACTTCAAGGAACGCACGCATGGGACTGATGGACGCACTGATGGGAGCCGCTGGCCAGGCCGCTCGGGACGCGCTGCAAGGGCAGGGCACGGCAGCGGGCGGCATGGGGGCCGGCGCAGGCCCGGGCGTGGGCGGGCTGGACCCGCAGATGCTGATCGGGCTGTTGAGCACGCTGCTGAACCAGGCCGGGGGCCTGCAGGGCTTGCTGGCCAAGCTGCAGGCGGGTGGGCTGGGCGAGGCCGTGCAGTCGTGGGTGGGCACGGGCCCCAACCAGGCGGTGTCGCCCGATCGGCTGAACGACGCGCTGGGGCCGGATCTGATGGGCATGGTCGCCCGCCAGCTGGGTGGCAACAGCCAGGCGGCCGGTGGGTTGCTGGCCGCGCTGCTGCCGCAGCTGGTGGACCAGCTGACGCCGCAA
>JAGXRS010000083.1 GCA_018335615.1 Hydrogenophaga sp.
TCACGCTCTACATCGACACCTCGGGCGAGCCGCTGTTCAAGCGCGGCTGGCGCGAAGACAAGGGCGATGCGCCGCTGAAGGAAACGCTGGCCGCCGCCATGATCGTGGCCACCGGCTGGGACCAGTGCGCCGAAGCGCCGCTGGACGCCGTGGTGCCGCTCTACGACCCCTGCTGCGGCAGCGGCACGGTGGTGATCGAGGCGGCGCAGATTGCCCTGAACATCGCCCCTGGCATGCAGCGACGCTTTGCATTCGAGAAGATGCTGCCCTTCCAGCCACATGTGTGGAAGGGTGTGAAGGACGAAGCCGTCGAGCTGCAGCGCGAATGGCCGGCCGGGCACCCACCCATCGTGTTCGGCAGCGATGTGTCTTTCCGCATGGTCGATTTTGCGCAGCGCAACGCCGAGCGCGCGGGCGTGGCCCACGCGGTGGAGCTGCGCGGCGGCGACGCCCTGCAGCGCATGCCGCCCACGCAAACCCCCGGTGTGATGTTGCTGAATCCGCCGTATGGCGAGCGCATCGCCGCGGCCGGCGTGGCCGGCGAACGTGCCGGAGAGCGCGCCAGCGCCCGGGCCGAGCGGGGCGCTGCGCGCACCTTCTCGGTCGGCCGTGCACCGGCTGAGGACGCACGGCTGGGCCGCGAGAGCGCGCAGATGGCGGACGGCGGCGACGGCAGCGAGTTCTTCCAGCAGCTGGCTGCGCACTGGAAGAGCCACTACGCCGGCTGGAGCGCCTGGCTGCTCACGCCCGACCTGAAGTTGCCCGGCAAGATGCGCTTCAAGGAATCGCGCCGCGTCCCGCTGTGGAACGGCCCGATCGAGTGCCGCCTGTTCCGTTTCGACCTGACCGCGCGGCGCACCGAGCCACCGCCGGCCCGGGGCTGAGGGGCCGGCCCATGACTGGTCGCGCACCGCTGGTGATCGACACCAACATCGCGCTGGACCTGTTCGTGTTCCACGACCCGGCGACCGCGGCGCTGCGCGCCGCCCTCGACGGTGCCTCGCACCGCTGGCTCGCCACCGATGCCATGCGCGAGGAACTGGCCGGCGTGCTGGCCTACCCGCAGATCGCGCGCTGGCTGGTGCCGCCACGGCTGGACGGCGCCCAGGTGCTCCAAGCGTTTGATCAGCGCGTGTGCACCGTGGCGTCCGCACCGAGAGCCGCCTACGCCTGCAAAGACCCCGACGACCAGAAGTTCATTGACCTGGCGGTGGCGCACGGCGCGGTGCTGGTGAGCAAGGATGCGGCGGTGCTCTGCATGGCCCGTCGACTGGCACGCCTGGGGGTGGACGTGCGCCGCCAGTGGGGAGCGCCCGGCGCAGCCCCTGGGAATGTGGGGCCCGCGCATGCGGTGGTCGGCACGGCACTCTGAGCCCAGGGCGCGTCCCCTGGCGCTTCCCAGGGGGCTGCTGGGCCTGGCGGCGCTGTGGGCCCTGGTGGGCCAGGCCGTCCTGGCGGCCCCGCTGTGTCAGCCGGTGGGGGCGGTACCAGGAACCGATCCGCCTGGCACCACGTTGCGCTGCTCTGAACGGCAGGGTGCGCTGGAACTGCAGCGCAGCCTGTCGGCCACCGGGCAGCTGCTGGCGCTGCAAGTGCTGGACGCCCAGGGCCGTCTCGTGCGCAGCGAAACGCTGACCGCGGGCCGGCGCATCAAGCGGGTGTACTACCCCGGTGGCACCCGGCTGCGCAGCGAAACCGATCTGCTGGAACGCGACCCGGGCGCTCCCGTTGGCCGCGAAGGCGTGGCCCGTGAGTGGGCCGAGGACGGCCGGCTCACCCAGGAAACCGTCTGGCTGGCGGGCGGCGAACAGAGGCTGACCCAGTGGCACCCCCACGGGCAGGTTCGCCTGCGCCAGCGCGTCTGGCGCCTGGGCCGGGACGGGTGGCGCACCAGCGAGACCTTCTGGGACAACGGCCAGGCCGCCGCCGTCAACACCGAGCGCAACGGGCGCCTGCTGGGCTGGCAGCGCTACCACGACGAGGCCGGGCGTCGCCTGCGCGAAGACGAGCACGGCGAACAGGGCGTGCTGCTGCAGCGGCGCCACTACCGGCCCGACGGCTCGCTGGCGCGCGAAGAACGCTTCGCCGACGACGCCAGCCGTCTCTGAACCCACCGGGCGCTCACCGCTGGTCACCGCCTGGGCCGGGGGCTGCGGGCTACACTGGCGGCCATTTTCAATTGCCCGCTTGCCGCCATGAACACCCCTGCCACCCCGCCCGATCTGAACACCCCGCTGGACCACGACGATTTCGACACGCTCGACGCCATCCTGGACGATCTGCGCACCCGCGGCGAGGAGGTGCCGCAGTGGGAGTTCTGCGAGGGCGCCATGGCGGCCCTGCTGTGCACCCGCCGCCTCATCATGCCCAGCGAGTACTTCCCGGTGCTGCTGGGCACGGGCGACAGCGCACCCGGCCAGGCCGGCAGCGACGAGGCCGACACGCACTTTGCCGACGAAGCCCAGTTCACGCAGTTCATGACGCTCTGGACCCGCCGCTGGAACGAGGTGGCCACCGCGCTGGGTGCCGACGTGGAAACGCTGGAGGACGAGCGCAGCTACCACCCCGAGGTGATGGACGTGCGTGGCGCCGTGGCCAGCCTGTCCGAGGAAGCACGCGCCGAGATCGGCGACCAGGAGCTGCCCGCCTTCGGCCAGGTCTGGGCGCTGGGCTTCATGTTCGTGGTGGAAAACTGGGCAGAGGACTGGGCCGCGCCGCGCGACAAGGAGACCGCCGGCTGGCTCAACGACGCGCTGGATGCCATCGTGGCCATCACCGAGGACGACACCGACCCGCCCACGGTCTGCATGCACAGCGACGACGGCCCGCCCAGCGTGAGCGAGGAGCGGCTCAACGCCTTTGGTGCGGCCATCTGGGCGGTGTACGACCTGCGCCAGCTCTGGCAGAGCCTGGGCCCGCGCATCGAATCGGCCCGCAAGGCCGACACCCCCGGTCGCAACGACCTTTGCTGGTGTGGCAGCGGCAAGAAATACAAGAAGTGCCACGGGGCGAACTGAGCGCCCTTGGGATGGTGCGGGCGCGCACGGCGCCTCAGCCGCGCTGCAGCAGCCGCAGCATCTGCAGCACGCGTGCACGGCTGCGCTCGAAGTCGGTGTTCAGCAGGGTGCTGGCCAGGTGCATCTGATCGGCGCGGGCCAGTGACAGCGCCTGGTTCGCCACGTGATGGAACTGCTGGTACTCCGCCTGCAACGCTTCCAGCAAAGCCTGTGGCCCGTCGCCCCGCGCCATCGCTTTTGCCAGCCAGCGACCCAGACCGCTGTCCGCGGGGCCGGGCAGCGGGGCGTGCGGCGTGGTGCTCGTCGGGTCGGTGCGCAAGTGTTCGTTGAATGCCACGCACCATTCCAGGTGATCGATGAGGACGGCCTGAACCTCCAGCCGGTCGTAGCCGGTGAGGGCGGGTTGGGGTGTGGGGGCGGGCGGCGGCGGGGGG